>NZ_JBSGQV010000002.1:0-172616 GCF_053606025.1 Streptomyces sp. NPDC055254
GGGGCTGGATGTTCCAGCCCCGCCGGCCTTCCCCGTGCGAGGTGTCGCGTACGCGCGCGCTCTAGCGGCGCCGCATGTCCGCGACGCGGGCCCGTTCCGCCTGCTGTTCCAGCAGGCCGGCCGGGGCGCTGCGGAGCTGGGCCGTGGGACCGCCGCGGCGCTGGACCGGGAGGGGGGACTCCCGGCGCGGCCGACGCCCGGCCATGCCGTCGCCGCCGGAGGACGACGCGCCGCCGGCCACCGTGATCTGCACGCCCTGGTCGGCCAGCGCCTGGAGTTCCGTGGCGGCCCGGTCGTCGTGCGGCGGCGGCTCGTCCGTCACCAGCCGCGTCATGACGTCGGTCGGCACGGTCTGGAACATCGTGTCGGTGCCCAGCTTCGTGTGATCGGCCAGCACCACCACCTCCGCGGCCGCCTGCACCAGGGCCCGGTCCACGCTCGCGGACAGCATGTTGGACGTGGACAGCCCGCGCTCGGCGGTCAGCCCGCTGCCCGACAGGAAGGCCCGGGACACCCGCAGCCCCTGGAGGGACTGCTCGGCACCACTGCCCACGAGGGCGTAGTTGGACCCGCGCAGGGTGCCGCCGGTCATCACCACTTCCACCCGGTTGGCGTGCGCCAGGGCCTGGGCGACCAGCAGCGAGTTGGTGACGACGGTCAGTCCGGGCACCCGGGCGAGCCGGCGGGCCAGCTCCTGGGTCGTGGTGCCCGCGCCGACGACGATGGCCTCGCCCTCTTCCACGAGGCCGGCCGCGACATCGGCGATGGCGGTCTTCTCCGCCGTCGCGAGATGGGACTTTTGCGGAAAGCCGGACTCCCGCGTGAAACCGCCCGGCAAGACCGCACCGCCGTGTCGGCGGTCGAGGAGTCCTTCTGCCTCCAGCGCCCGCACGTCCCGCCGTACGGTCACTTCGGAGGTCTGGACGACGCGTGCGAGCTCCCGGAGCGATACCGCTCCGTTGGCCCGCACCATTTCGAGGATCAATTGGCGACGTTCTGCAGCGAACACGAAACTGACAGTAACGCCAACGACCGTCTGCTTTCAGCTCTTTGCGCCGGAATACCGAACTTGTCCATACGGCGGGGCGGCTAGTGGTATACGCGGTCGGAGTCCTGCGCGGGCTCCGCGCCACGAGCCGTCACCCCGCCCCAAACCCCTTGCGGTGTGGGGCGGTTGGCCGGGCTCAGGCCTCGCCGGATGCCTTGCGCGTGTGCAGCTGTCGGGCCACCTCGGCGATCGAACCCGACAGAGAGGGGTACACGGTGAACGCGTTTGCGATCTGCTCGACCGTCAGGTTGTTGTCGACCGCGATCGAGATCGGGTGGATGAGCTCGCTCGCGCGCGGCGAGACGACCACGCCGCCGACCACGATGCCCGTGCCCGGGCGGCAGAACATCTTCACGAAGCCGTCCCGGATGCCCTGCATCTTGGCGCGCGGGTTGCGCAGCAGCGGCAGCTTCACCACACGGGCGTCGATCTTGCCGGAGTCCACATCGGCCTGCGTGTAGCCGACGGTGGCGATCTCGGGGTCGGTGAAGACGTTCGAGGACACGGTCTTCAGGTTCAGCGGGGCCACCGCGTCACCGAGGAAGTGGTACATCGCGATCCGGCCCTGCATGGCCGCCACGGAGGCCAGCGCGAAGACGCCCGTCACGTCGCCGGCCGCGTACACGCCCGGCGAGGAGGTGCGGGAGACCTTGTCGGTCCAGATGTGCCCGGACTCCTTGAGCCGGACCCCGGACTCCTCCAGATTCATGCCCTTGGTGTTGGGCACCGCGCCGACCGCCATCAGGCAGTGCGTCCCGGACAGCACCCGGCCGTCGGACAGCGTCACCTCGACCCGGTCGCCGACGCGCTTGGCGGACTCGGCGCGCGAGCGGCCGACGACGTTCATGCCGCGCCGGCGGAAGACGTCCTCCAGTACGGCGGCCGCGTCCGGGTCCTCGCCCGGCAGCACCCGGTCCCGCGAGGACACCAGCGTCACCCGCGACCCGAGGGCCTGGTACGCGCCGGCGAACTCGGCGCCGGTCACACCGGAGCCGACCACGATCAGCTCCTCGGGGAGCTCCTCCAGGTCGTAGACCTGGGTCCAGTTCAGGATGCGCTCCCCGTCGGGCATGGCGTCCGGGATCTCCCGGGGGTGCCCACCGGTCGCGATCAGCACGGCGTCGGCCGTCAGGATCGTCTCGGAGCCGTCGGCGGTCGTGACGATGACGTCACGGGTACCGTCGATGCCCTGCGGCCCGCCGAGCTTGCCGCGGCCGCGCACGACCCGGGCACCGGCCCGGGTGACGGAGGCCGTGATGTCGTGCGACTGGGCGAGCGCGAGGCGCTTGACGCGCCGGTTCACCTTGCCGAGGTCCACGCCCACGACACGCGCGGCCTGCTCGATGTGCGGGGTGTCGTCCGCGACGACGATGCCGAGCTCCTCGTACGAGGAGTCGAAGGTCGTCATCACCTCGGCGGTCGCGATGAGGGTCTTGGATGGTACGCAGTCGGTCAGGACCGAGGCCCCGCCCAGGCCGTCGCAGTCCACGACGGTCACCTCCGCGCCGAGCTGGGCCCCCACCAGGGCCGCCTCATACCCGCCGGGTCCGCCGCCGATGATCACGATCCGGGTCACGAAAAGTCCGCCTCACGTCTTCCCGGCCGGCTGCCGCCCCGGCCGGTGTTCCGGGGGGTCTCCCCGGGGGATGCATTCCGTGCTCCATTGTCCCGCACGCATCAAGGTGCTTCGCGCCCGGTCCCTGCGCGGGACTCCGTACGGGTTACGCCCGCCGGGCACGCGGCCACGGCCGCCCCTCCCGTACTCTCGACCTCATGTCGCTCTACGCCGCGTACGCCGGCAACCTCGACCCGCGGCTGATGACGCGCCGCGCTCCCCATTCGCCGCTGCGCGGCACGGGCTGGATCAACGACTGGCGGCTCACCTTCGGCGGCGAGCAGATGGGCTGGGAGGGCGCGCTCGCCACGATCGTGGAAGCACCGCGCCACCAGGTCTTCGTCGCGCTGTACGACATCGCGCCGCTCGACGAGGACTCGATGGACCGCTGGGAGGGCGTCGGGCTCGACATCTACCGCCGCATGCGGATCCGCGTACACACCCTGGAGGGCGAGGAGGCCGCCTGGGTGTACGTGCTGAACGGCTACGAGGGCGGCCTGCCCTCCGCGCGCTACCTGGGCGAGCTCGCCGACGCGGCCGAGTCGGCCGGCGCCCCGCACGACTACGTGATGGAGCTCCGCAAGCGCCCCTGCTGAGGCCCGCCGGGGACAATTGGTCGGAAACGACAAGGCAACGATCCGAACACCGTGAGCTGTGCCATCTACGCGCGTAGGGATTGAGCGGTTACGCTCGTCCGCGTGAACGCATCTGTTACCGACCCCTTCGCCGCCGCCGACGCCGCAGCCGCCCGCCTGCGCGAGCTGACCGGCGCGGAAACCCACGATGTCGCCCTCGTCATGGGCTCCGGCTGGGCCCCCGCCGCCGAGGCGCTCGGCGCCCCCGAGGCCGAGTTCCCGGTCACCGAGCTGCCCGGCTTCCCGCCGCCCGCCGTCGAGGGCCACGGCGGCAAGATCCGCTCGTACAAGATCGGCGACAAGCGCGCGCTGCTCTTCCTCGGCCGGACCCATTACTACGAGGGCCGCGGCGTCGCCGCCGTCGCCCACGGTGTCCGCACGGCCGTCGCCGCGGGCTGCAAGACCGTCGTCCTCACCAACGGCTGCGGCGGTCTGCGCGAGGGCATGAAGCCCGGCCAGCCGGTGCTGATCAGCGACCACCTGAACCTCACGGCCACCTCGCCGATCGTCGGCGCGAACTTCGTGGACCTCACCGACCTGTACTCGCCGCGCCTGCGCGCGATGTGCAAGGACATCGACGAGACCCTCGAAGAGGGCGTCTACGTGCAGTTCCCCGGCCCGCACTACGAGACCCCGGCCGAGATCAACATGATCCGCGTCATGGGCGCCGACCTGGTCGGCATGTCCACCGTGCTGGAGGCCATCGCCGCCCGCGAGGCCGGCGCCGAGGTGCTCGGCATCTCGCTGGTCACCAACCTGGCCGCGGGCATCTCCGGCGAGCCGCTGAACCACGAAGAGGTGCTCCAGGCCGGCCGCGACTCGGCCGCGCGCATGGGCACGCTGCTGACCCAGGTCCTCGCCCGCATCTGAGAGACCGTACGAGAGGTAAGGCGGAAGTAGTGCAGGAACAGGACGACCTGATCACCCGGGCCCGGGCCTGGCTGGCGGAGGACCCCGACTCCCAGACCGCGGAGGAACTCGCCGCGCTGATCCGGGCGGGCGACACGGCGGAGCTGACGGACCGCTTCCGCGGCACCCTCCAGTTCGGCACCGCCGGGCTGCGCGGCGAGCTGGGCGCGGGCCCGATGCGGATGAACCGCTCCGTGGTCATCCGGGCCGCGGCCGGCCTCGCGGCCTACCTGGTGGCCCAGGGCCACGCCGGCGGCCTGGTCGTCGTGGGCTACGACGCGCGCTACAAGTCGGCCGACTTCGCGCGCGACACCGCCGCCGTGATGACCGGCGCCGGGCTGCGCGCGGCCGTCCTGCCCCGTCCGCTGCCGACGCCCGTCCTCGCGTACGCCATAAGGCACCTGGGCGCCGTCGCCGGCGTCGAGGTGACCGCGAGCCACAACCCTCCCCGGGACAACGGCTACAAGGTCTACCTCGGCGACGGCTCCCAGATCGTCTCGCCGGCGGACGCCGGGATCGCGGCGGAGATCGGACGTGTCACCACGCTGGACTCCGTACCGCGCCCCGCCTCCGGCTGGGAGGAGCTCGGCGACGAGGTCCTGGAGGCCTACTTGGCCCGTACCGACGCGGTCCTGACCCCCGGGTCCCCGCGGACGGTGCGGACCGTCTACACGGCCATGCACGGCGTCGGCAAGGACGTCGTCATGGCGGCCTTCGCCCGGCACGGCTTCCCGGAGCCGGTCCTGGTCGCCGAGCAGGCCGAACCGGACCCGGCCTTCCCGACGGTCGCCTTCCCCAACCCGGAGGAGCCGGGTGCGATGGACCTGGCCTTCGCGAAGGCCGCCGAGGTCGAGCCGGACATCGTGATCGCCAACGACCCCGACGCGGACCGCTGCGCCGTGGCCGTGCCCACCGGGGACGGCTGGCGGATGCTGCGCGGCGACGAGGTCGGCGCGCTGCTGGCGGCGCACCTGGTCCACAACGGGGTCTCGGGCGGCGACGGGAACTGCGTCTTCGCCGAGTCGATCGTCTCGTCCTCGCTGCTGGGCCGGATCGCGGAGGCGGCGGGCGTGGGCTACGAGGAGACCCTGACGGGCTTCAAGTGGATCGCCCGCGTCGAGGGCCTGCGGTACGGCTACGAGGAGGCGCTCGGCTACTGCGTCGACCCCGAGGGCGTGCGCGACAAGGACGGCGTCACCGCCGCCCTGCTCGTCGCCGAGCTGGCCTCGGTGCTCAAGGAGCAGGGCCGCACCCTGACCGACCTGCTGGACGACCTGGCGATCGCCCACGGCCTGCACGCCACCGACCAGCTGTCGGTCCGCGTCTCGGACCTGTCGGTCATCGCCGACGCGATGGCCGCGCTGCGCGCGCGGCCGCCGGTCTCGCTGGCCGGCCTGCGGGTGGCGTCGGCCGAGGACCTGAGCAAGGGCACGGAGACCCTCCCGCCCACGGACGGCCTGCGCTACTACCTGGACGGCGCCTACAAGGCCCGGGTGATCGCCCGCCCGTCCGGCACGGAGCCCAAGCTGAAGTGCTACCTGGAGGTCGTGGTCCCGGTGGCGGAGGCCTCCGACCTCGCGGGCGCCCGCGTCCGCGGCCAGGAAGTCCTGGACGCGATCAAGAAGGACCTCGCGGCGGCGATGGGGCTTTAAGCCTGTGCGGGTCCTGCCCGCGCCGCCCGGCCCGTCGGGCCCCGGACCACCGGTCCGGGGCCCGACGGCGTCCGCGCCCGCGGCTCCGGCGGGGTCAGGAGGGTTTCGGGCTCGGGCTCGCACTCGCGCCCGGCGACTGCGCGGGCCGGACGATCTCACCCAGCGTGGGCACCGACTCCGGGCGGGTACGGACCGCCTCCGTGCACTCCCAAGCCCGCGGCGGGTCCGCGTCCGGCCCGCCCAGGACCACCGGTCCCGGGCCCGCCGACACCGCCTCGCTGCCCGCGAGCGTGCACACCAGCTGCGACAGCGCCACCGGCGGCAGGTCCTCCGGCTTGCGGCTCAACCGCACCGTGCCCGCCGGGTCGCCCTCCCGCGGCGGGCCGGCCGTCAGCCCCGCCGGGACCCCGGTGGTGAAGCCGGCGTCCCGCTCCTCCGTGGACGGCGTCCGCTCCAGCGCCTCCAGCAGCGCCTGGACCACCAGCGCCACGGGGTCGCGTACGGGCTTCTTCTCGGGCACCGGGACCACGCGCTCCACGCCGACCAGCTCCGATCCGCAGATCAGTTCCACCGTCGCCCGGAAGCCCTGCACCCCGCCCGGCTGCGCCGGGGTGTCGCACGACACCCGCGAGGGCGCCGCGCCCACGTCGACCGGCACGGCCGTCGCGCGGATACCGCAGCCCGGCAGGGCGAGCAGCACCGGCAGCGCCAGTACCGCCGGCAGGACCCTACGCACCCTCACCACCCGCGATCACCTTCCCCACGTCCACCGGCAGCCGCAGCGTGAACAGCGCACCGCCCTCCGCCGCGTTGGCGGCCGTGATCTCCCCGCCGTGGATGTGCGCGTTCTCCACCGCGATCGACAGGCCCAGTCCGCTGCCGTCCGACTTCGGCCGCGACGCGCTGGCCTTGTAGAACCGGTCGAAGACGTGCGGCAGTACGGCTTCTGGGATCCCCGGACCGTTGTCCTGCACGGCGATCACCAGCCACTCGCCCTCGACGACCACCGAGACCCGCACCGGCGAGCCGCCGTGCTTGAGGGCGTTCCCGATCAGGTTGGCCAGGATGACGTCCAGGCGGCGCGGGTCGAGCCGCGCCACGATGCCCCGCTCCGCGTCGAGTTCCACCGCGTCCAGCCAGGCCCGCGCGTCGATGCAGGCCGTGACCTGGTCGGCGACGTCCACGTCGTCGAGCACCAGCCGGGCCGTGCCCGCGTCGAAGCGGGTGACCTCCATCAGGTTCTCCACCAGGTCGTTGAGGCGCCGGGTCTCGCTCACGACGAGCGCGACCGCCGGTGCGATCATCGGATCGAGGTCGTCGACCTCCTCCTCCAGCACCTCGGCCACCGCCGTCAACGCCGTCAGCGGGGTGCGCAGTTCGTGGGACATGTCCGCGACGAACCGACGGCTCGACTCCTCCCGCGCGCTCATGTCGGCGACCTTCTTCTCCAGCGCCTCCGCCGTCTTGTTGAAGGTGTGCGACAGATCGGCGAGTTCGTCCGTCCCCGACACGTCCAGCCGGTGGTCCAGCTCGCCCTCGCCGAGCCGGCGTGCCGCCTCGCCCAGCCGCTGCACGGGCTTGAGCACGGTACGGGCCGCTGCCTGCGCGAGCAGGGCGGAGCCGAGCAGGGCGAGACCCGTCGCGATGGTCAGCGACCAGGCCAGCGCGTTGAGGTCGTCCCGCTCCTGCGCCAGCGACTTGTACATGTAGCCGGTCGGTCCGCCGCCCACGATCCGCGTGCCGCCGACGAGGTAGGGGTTGCCGTCCGGCTTCGTCCGCTGCCAGTACATGTGGTACTCGGAGTCGTTCGCCGCGGTCGTCTTCTGCCGGTCGTTCACCGCCTCCTGGAGCGACTTGGGTACGTCGCGCAGCCCGAAGGAGTCGGGCCCGGCCGAACCGAACACCTGACGGTCGTTCTTGTCCTGGTGCACCAGCAGCACGCTGTAGCCGGGGCTGCTGCCCGCCATCAGTTCGGCGGTGCGCTGCAGCTCCTCCGGCGTCGGGTCGGCGGGCAGCGCCGCGGCCCGGTCGCGCATCTCCTGCCGGAAGTCGCCGAGGGCGGCCTCCTGCACCCGGGTCAGGACGGCCTCCCGGTTGAGCCAGTACGCGATTCCGGAGGCGGAGACCGCCGCCGTCAGCGCGACCAGTGCGAACACCACGAGGAGCCGCAGCCGCAGGCTGGTCCACCGCCGGCCCGCGAGCAGCGCCCGGATCACTGCGGGGAGTCCAGGCGGTACCCGACGCCGCGGACGGTACGGATCAGGGTGGGCGAGGACGGGATGTCCTCGACCTTGGCCCGCAGCCGCTGCACGCAGGCGTCGACGAGCCGCGAGTCACCGAGGTAGTCGTGCTCCCACACCAGCCGCAGCAGTTGCTGGCGGGAGAGCGCCTGCCCGGGACGGCGACTGAGTTCGAGCAGCAGCCGCAGCTCGGTCGGGGTGAGCTGGAGGTCCTCGCCGTTCTTCGTCACGGTCATCGCGGACCGGTCGATGACGAGGGAGCCGAAGCTCGCGGAATCGCTGGACTCGCGCTCGCCCCGGCGCAGCACGGCCCGGATGCGGGCGTCGAGGACCCGGCCCTGGACGGGCTTGACCACGTAGTCGTCGGCGCCGGACTCCAGTCCGACGACGACATCGATGTCGTCGCTGCGCGCGGTGAGCAGGATGATCGGCAGCTGGTCGGTGCGGCGGATCCGCCGGCACACCTCGAAGCCGTCGATGCCGGGCAGCATGACGTCGAGCACGATCAGGTCGGGCCGCTGCTCGCGCAGCAGCTTCAGGCCGTCCTCGCCCGTCGCCGCGGTGGCCACTCGGTGGCCCTGGCGTGACAGGGAGAGTTCGAGGGCCGTGCGGATGGCGTCGTCGTCCTCGATCAGCAACAGGAAAGGCACGCGCTCATTCTGTCCCATCGGGCCACGGGAGTTCGACCGTCCGGCGCACGCGATCCCGTGCCGGTGGCTGTGACAGGCCTGTGACAGTCGACGGACACCCCGGTTATGTCGGCCGGGCAGGCTTCTACCAACGAACGAAGCACGGACCCAGAGCAGACTCCACGACGGGGGGCGCGAGATGAACACGCTGCACAGCACCACGACCAGCGCGGTCGTCACGCGGCTGCACGATGTGAACCGCCGGGCGGGTGTCCGCACGTCGGCGGTCGCCCGCCCCCGGCCGGCACACGTGGTGGCCATCGACGCGAACACCTACGGGCCCGCCGCCGTACCGGCGCAGCGCCCCGCCCCCTCCAGTGCCGCGGAGGCGGAGTTCACGGCGTACGTCCAGGAGCGCCGGGCGTCCCTGTACGCGACCGCCTTCCACCTCACCGGCGACCGCCACGAGGCGGAGGACCTGCTGCAGAGCGCGCTGTTCTCCACGTACCGGGCCTGGGACCGGATCAGCGACAAGGCGGCCGTCGGCGGCTACCTGCGGCGCACCATGACGAACCTGCACATCAGCGCGTGGCGCCGGCGGAAGCTGAACGAGTATCCGACCGAGGAACTGCCGGAGACGGCCTCGGACACGGACGCGATGCGCGGTACGGAGCTGCGTGCGGTGCTCTGGCAGGCGCTGTCCCGCATCCCGGAGCCGCAGCGCACGATGCTGGTGCTGCGGTACTACGAGGGTCGTACGGACCCGGAGATCGCGGAGATCCTCGGCATCAGCGTCGGCACGGTGAAGTCGAGCATCTGGCGCTCGCTGCGGCGCATGCGGGAGGACCAGGCGCTGAGCTTCGGCCACGACGAGGCGGAGTCGTTCGAGGAGCTCGTCGCGTAGGGCGTCTGCGCCGCGCGGCGCAGAGGGACCATCGGGCCAGGGGGCCCGTCCTACGGGGGTGGGGCGGGGGCCGCGGGGGGAAGAGGCGGGATCAAGCGGCCGGGGGTCCGCGTGATCCCGCCTTTTCGCGTCCGCGGGTCCCGGTGACCGCGAGCTCGCGCCACCCGGCGCCGCGGGGGTCCGGGGGGTCAGCCGGCGGGGTGGGCGGCGGGGGTGCGGTGGCGGCCGGCCGCGGCGGCGGCCAGCCGGCCCAGGGCCTCGTCACGGGCACAGGCGTGCGCGCCCAGCGCGACGTGCCGGGACACGATGCCCCGTTCGGCGCGCATCAGCCGCCAGCCCCTGCGCAGCAGGAACGGCACCGACTTGCGCCCCTCGCGCAGGTCACGGGCCAGCCGGCGGCGGAAGGTGGTCGACGGCCGCCCCCGCAGGCAGATCGCGTCGGCCAGCAGTCCCAGCTCCTGGCACCGCTCCGCGATGTCGGCGGCGAAGATGCCCTCGGCGATGAACAGCGGGGTCCGAGGCGACCGCGAGATGTCCAGGGTTTCGGTACCGGTCCTCGACGACGTGGCGATGTCGTACACCGGTACCTGCGTCCGCCCGCCCGCGCACAGTTCGGCGATCGCGGCGACCGCCGCGTCCGCGTCCCAGGACGCCGGCGCGTCCCAGTCGATGTCGGCACTGCCGTCGACCTGCGGGAGGGTGGGGTCGTCACCCTCCTTGTAGAAGTCGTCGAGGCGCAGCACGGGCAGACCCGACCGGGCGGCCAGCGACGATTTCCCGGAGCCCGACGGACCGGTCAGCAGGACGACTCGGGTCGGCGAAGGAGAGGAAGAGCTCACGGGACACCAGTCTGAACCATTCCCCCGGGTAGGGGATCCTCCCGGTGGCCGGTTGGTGTCGAGGAACACACCTCGACTACGCTTCGTGCGCACGCGACTACGACCACAGGCGGGATCACCATGGCACGTCACGCAGCCCCCTCCGGGCCGAACCGGCTCCGCACCGCAGGCCTGACCGTCTCCATGGCCGGCGCGGCTCTGGCGATGGCCGCGGGCGGCGCCCAGGCCGGCGAACTCTCCGTACCGGCGGCCCTGTCCGGGGTGGCCGACCCGGTCGCGAACCTCAAGGTGAACCCGCTCGCGCACACCGGGGTGGACCCGCTGGACAACGGCGTCGCCACCAAGGTCGCGGACTTCCCCTCCGTCGGCACCGGCATGGTCACCGGCGTCCTGACCCGGGGGCCCTCCGTCGGGGAGCTGCCCACCGCCACCGTCACCTCGCTGCTGGGGCCGGTGCTCCCGCGGCCGTAGGCACGCGAAAGGCCCCGGCAGCGCGGGGGACGCTGCCGGGGCCGGTCTCGCAGGGCGGTCCTAGTAGGACGAGCCGCCCGCGCCCAGCGACCCCGTCGGGTGCCAGACGGTCTTGGTCTCCAGGAACGCCGTCATGCGCGAGGTGCCGGGGTCGGCGCTCCAGTCGTCCACAGGCTGTGGACGCAGGACGCGCTTGAGGTTGTCGGCCGCCGCGATCTCCAGCTCCTTGGCGAGCGCCGCGTCGGCGCCGGCCAGGTCGATCGCGTTGACGTCCTGGTGCGACGCCAGGTGCGGGCCCATCTCGGCGGCCCTGCCGGACAGGATGTTGACCACGCCGCCGGGCAGGTCGGAGGTGGCCAGTACCTCGCCCAGGGACAGGGCCGGGAGCGGGGACTCCTCGCTGGCGATGACGACGGCCGTGTTGCCCGTCGCGATCACCGGGGCGATCACCGAGACCAGGCCCAGGAAGGACGAGGCCTGCGGGGCGACGACCGCGACCACACCGGTCGGCTCGGGAGTGGAGAGGTTGAGGAACGGACCCGCGACCGGGTTGGCCCCGCCCACGATCTGGCCGATCTTGTCGGTCCAGCCCGCGTACCAGACCCACCGGTCGATCGCCGCGTCGACGACCGCCGCGGCCTTGGACTTCGACAGCCCCTCGGCGTCGGCGACCTCGCGGACGAACTGCTCCCGGCGGCCCTCCAGCATCTCGGCGACGCGGTAGAGGACCTGCCCGCGGTTGTAGGCGGTCGCGCCCGACCAGCCGCCGAAGGCCTTGCGGGCCGCGACCACCGCGTCACGCGCGTCCTTGCGGGAGGACAGGGGGGCGTTGGCCAACCACTTGCCCTTGCTCCCCGCCGATGTTCTGGCGCTCACCTCGTACACCCGGCCGCTCTCGGAGCGGGGGAACTTGCCCCCGACGTACAGCTTGTAGGTCTTGAAGACGTTCAGGCGCGCCGGCGCCGCCGACAGATCAGACATCGAGGTAGCCCTCCAGGCCGTGGCGGCCGCCCTCGCGGCCGAAGCCCGACTCCTTGTAGCCGCCGAAGGGCGAGGTCGGGTCGAACTTGTTGAACGTGTTGGCCCACACCACACCCGCGCGGAGCCGGTCCGCGACCGCGAGGATCCGCGAGCCCTTCTCCGTCCAGATGCCGGCGGAGAGCCCGTACTGGCTGTTGTTGGCCTTCGCCACGGCCTCGTCGGGCGTGCGGAAGGTCAGCACGGACAGCACCGGGCCGAAGATCTCGTCGCGGGCGACGGTGTGCGCCTGGGTGACGTTCGTGAAGAGCGTCGGGGCGAACCAGTAGCCGGCGGACGGCAGCTCGCACGCCGGGGACCAACGCTCGGCGCCCTCGGCCTCGCCGGTCTCGGCGAGCGCGGTGATCCGGGCGAGCTGCTCGGCCGAGTTGATCGCGCCGATGTCGGTGTTCTTGTCGAGCGGGTCGCCCAGGCGCAGCGTGGAGAGGCGGCGCTTGAGGGAGTCCAGCAGCTCGTCGTGGATCGACTCCTGGACCAGCAGGCGCGAGCCCGCGCAGCAGACCTGGCCCTGATTGAAGAAGATGCCGTTGACGATGCCCTCGACGGCCTGGTCGACGGGTGCGTCGTCGAAGACGATGTTCGCGCCCTTGCCGCCCAGCTCCAGGGTGACCTTCTTGTCGGTGCCGGCGACGTGGCGGGCGATCTTCTTGCCCACGGCGGTCGAGCCGGTGAAGGCGACCTTGTTGACGTCCGGGTGCTCCACGAGGGCCGCGCCCGCGTCGCCGTAACCCGTCAGGATGTTGACGACACCCTTGGGCAGACCGGCCTGGCGGCAGATGTCCGCGAAGAACAGTGCGGAGAGCGGGGTGGTCTCGGCGGGCTTGAGGACGACCGTGTTGCCGGTGGCGAGCGCCGGGGCGATCTTCCACGCGAGCATCAGGAGCGGGAAGTTCCACGGAATGACCTGGCCGGCCACGCCGAGGGGGCGCGGGTTCGGGCCGTAGCCCGCGTGGTCGAGCTTGTCGGCCCAGCCCGCGTAGTAGAAGAAGTGCGCGGCGACCAGCGGGAGGTCCGCGTCGCGGGTCTCCTTGATCGGCTTGCCGTTGTCCAGGGTCTCCAGGACGGCCAGCTCGCGGCTGCGCTCCTGGATGATCCGGGCGATGCGGAAGAGGTACTTGGCGCGCTCGCGGCCGGGCAGCGCGGACCACTTCTCGAAGGCCTTGCGGGCGGCCCGCACGGCGCGGTCCACGTCGGCGGCGCCCGCCTGGGCGACCTCGGAGAGGACCTCCTCGCTGCTCGGCGAGACGGTCTTGAAGACCTTGCCGTCGGCGGCGTCGGTGAACTCGCCGTCGATGAAGAGCCCGTAGGAGGGGGCGATGTCGACGACCGAGCGGGACTCGGGGGCCGGCGCGTACTCGAAGAGGGAAGTCTTGTTGTCCATGTTCATGGGGTCTCAGTCCACCGTCACGTAGTCGGGACCGGAGTAACGGCCGGTACTCAGCTTCTGGCGCTGCATCAGCAGGTCGTTGAGCAGGCTGGAGGCGCCGAAGCGGAACCAGTGGTTGCTCAGCCAGTCCTCGCCCGCGGTCTCGTTGACCAGGACCAGGAACTTGATCGCGTCCTTGGTGGTGCGGATGCCGCCGGCCGGCTTCACGCCGATCTGGATCCCGGTCTGCGCGCGGAAGTCGCGTACGGCTTCGAGCATGAGCAGCGTGTTGGCCGGGGTGGCGTTGACCCCCACCTTGCCGGTCGACGTCTTGATGAAGTCGGCGCCCGCGAGCATGCCGATCCAGGAGGCGCGGCGGATGTTGTCGTACGTCGACAGCTCGCCGGTCTCGAAGATGACCTTGAGGCGGGCCGCGGTGCCGTCGGGGCGGACGCAGGCCTCCTTCACGGCCTTGATCAGCTCGTACGTGTCCAGGTAGCGGCCGGCGAGGAAGGCGCCACGGTCGATGACCATGTCGATCTCGTCGGCGCCGGCGGCGACGGCGTCGGCCGTGTCCGCGAGCTTGACGGGCAGGGCCGCACGGCCGGCCGGGAAGGCGGTGGCGACGGAGGCGACCTTGACGTCGGCTCCGTTCAGGGCCGCCTTCGCGGTGGCCACCATGTCGGGGTAGACGCAGACGGCGGCCGTCATCGGGGCCGTGCGGTCGGTCGGATCGGGGTGGACGGCCTTGGCGGAGAGCGCCCGGACCTTGCCCGGGGTGTCCGCGCCTTCCAGCGTCGTCAGGTCGATCATCGAGATGGCCAGGTCGATGGCGTACGCCTTGGCCGTCGTCTTGATCGAACGGGTGCCGAGGGAGGCCGCGCGGGCCTCCAGGCCGACAGCGTCGACGCCGGGCAGCCCGTGCAGGAAGCGGCGCAGCGCACTGTCGGACGTCGTCACGTCAGCGAATGCGGTGAGGGTGGTGGGCATGGTCACCACATGAGCATATCTACGCGCGTAGCGGCCTGTCACCCCCTCCCCCGGATCCGCTGCGGAATCGACACCTCCGGCGGGCGGGGGCGCCGGCGGGGACGGGCCGACGACGACCTCGTGTACGCCGGTCCCGCGGGCCGGGACGCCGTGGGGCAGAATCGACCGCATGAGCAGCCAGCAGCCACCCGTCGACGAGCCGGTCCACCACGACCGGGTCTACCGCTCCCACACGGCCGTCGTCACCGGAGTCCTGCTGCTCGCGCTGATCGCGTGGCTCTGCGGTGACGCCGTGGTCCGCGGTTCGGGCACCACCGCGTGGATCGCCCTCGCCGTCGCCCTGGGCGCCGTACCGCTCACCGTCGCGTTCACCATCCGCCCCGCGGTCTTCGCCGGCGCGGACCGGATGCGGGTGCGCAACCCGTTCCGGGTCGTGGAACTGCCCTGGGCGGCCGTGGACGCCGTGCGCGCCGGTTACTCGGCGGAGGTCCTGGCCGAGGGCTCGAAGTACCAGCTCTGGTCGGTCCCCGTCTCCCTGCGGGAGCGGAAGAAGGCGACCCGCCAGGGGCTCAGCCGCCGCGGCGGGCTCACCGGCACGGGCCTGGCCGCCCCGCAGGCGAAGCCCGGCGGGCCCGTCGCGCCGCCGCGGGCGAACGCCGACCGGGTCGTGGACGAGTTGCGGGAGCTGGCCGAGCGCGGCGCCTCGCGGCCGGGCGCCCAGGGCGGCGTGCGGGTGCGCTGGGCGTACGAGATCATCGTCCCCGCGGCGGTCGGCACGGTGCTGCTGATCGCGCTCCTCGCCACGGGCTGACCGGTCCCGCCGGACGTGCTCCCGACCACACCCGCGAGCAGGCGGAACCGGCGCTACCGGGCGGGCGTCCTCGCAGGTGTGCAGCGTCTTGAGGCCGGCCGCAGTGCCGACACCGCCATCCCCTTCCGTCTCCGTCTCCTGGCCGGGGCCCTGCTGGCCGCTCATCTCGTGGTCGTCGGCTGGCTGACCCTGATGCCGCTGGACGTGCCCTGGGCGGCCTCCGCCAATCTGAGCCCGCTGGAGGGCATCAGGGCGGACCTCGCCCTCGGGCCGCTGGAGGCCGCGCGGAGGATCGGCGAGGGCCTGGCGCTCCTGGCTCCGCTCGGGGTGCTGCTGCCGTTGGTGAGCGGGCGGCTCGCGCCGTCGCCGCTGTCGGCCTGGTCCTCGTTGGCCCGGACCGCCGCCGCGGGCGCGCTGGTCTCGCTCAGCATCGAGATGCTCCAGACGTCCGTCCCGGGCCGGGTGGTCGACGTGGACTCGGTGCTGCTGAACACCGTCGGGGTCCTGCTCGCACACGTGGCCGTCGTCCCGGCGCTGCGTGCGCGACTGCGGCGTTCACAGGCCGCTTATCAGGGCTCTACCCCGAAGATTTCCAGGGTCGGTCTCGGCCCCTGGACCGAGGTCCTGTCGGCGGTCCAACGGGATTATTGAGGCATCGCGGAAAAGCGATCCCGAAGAAGGAGAATCCCATGAGCGCCCTTGTCCGCCCCCGTGACGGTCGATGGATCGGCGGCGTCTGCGCCGGCCTGTCGCGGCGTTTCGGAATGTCCGCCGCGGTGTGGCGGACCATATTCGTCGTCTCGTGCGTGCTGCCCGGCCCGCAGTTCCTGATCTACCTGGCGCTGTGGCTGCTCCTGCCGAACGGGAAGCCCGCTTCCTCCACCGCCTGGTAGGTCAGCGCGCCCGCTCGACCTTCTCCAGCTGCTTGTCGGCCACTTCCTGCGGCACCCGCACCTGCCGTTCGGCCGACACCACGTCGAGGGCCATCAGCCGTACGACGGTGTCGCCCTCGCGGGCGACGACGAGGTGGACCTGCGCCGAAACGCCCTGGCCGGCGGCCGTCAGGTTCCAGCTCACGCTCTCGTCACCGGAGGTGCGGTACTGCGCGGCCCGCACCTCGCGGTAGCCGGCGGTCTGCTTCTCGACGGTGGCGGAGAAGCCCGTGGCGCAAGCCGCCACGGCCGCCTTGAGCCGGGCGATCAGCGCCTTCGCGTCGCTCTCGGCATACGAGCTGACCGAGGCGGAGACGGCGAGTCCGACCTGCTTACGGGACCCGACGCCGCGGTTGACGGTCTGCCGGGCGGCCGGGTCCGGCTTGTCGCCCATGACGTCGGCCAGCGGCTGGCAGGCCTTCTTGTCGGCCTGCGGCTGGCCGTCCGGGGCGTTGGGGTTCTTGCCCTGGGCGGAGATCTGGTAGTCCGCCAGGTCTCCCTGCTCCAGGGCGGAGCGCTCCAGCCTGCCGCCGCTCTTCGGCGTGGCCGGTGCGCCGGGGGCGGACGCCGCCGGGGCTCCGGGTGCGCCGGCGGTCCGGCCGGCGGAGTCCTTGGGGTCCGGTCCCGTGCCCGGCGGGGAGGAGTCGGGGCTGTCCGTACTGCCGCATCCCACCGCCGCGAGGAGCAAGGCGGGGACCAGCGCGACCAGCGTCGCTCGTGCCTTCATGCGCATGACCGAGACCTCATACCCCGTGCGTCGGCGGGCAGTTGGTGGTGATCGTGGCACGCGCGGCGGCGGGGCGCACACCTCCTCGAAGAGGCGTGCGCCCATCGAACGCGCGTACGCGTCGTGGCGGCGTCAGCCGCCGAGGGCCGGCAGCGGAGGCAGACCGCCGAGCAGGCCGGTGACCGGGGCGGCGGGGTCGGACGCACCCTCCTGGGCGGTCTGCGTCTGGTTCGTGAGGGAGCTGGTGGCGCTGGTGACGGAACCGAGAGCGTCCGTCAGGCTGGCGGCCGGGAGCGCCGAGGCGGAGGCGGTACCAGCAGCGCCCGCGGCGAGAGCGGCGCCGATGACAGCGACACCGAGGGTCTTGGCAGCTGACTGCTTCATGAGGAATCGTCCTTGCGACGGGGAATTGAGCGGCTCCGCAAACTAGTCACTTCAAACCCTCGCCCGCAAACATCCTTAAATATGAGAAAGCGCCCGGGAATTGCCCCTCCCGGGCGCTCTCAGTACGTCAAGCCGTGGCCTAGGCCGAGACGGAACCCCTGGTCGAGGCGGTCTGCTGGAACAGCCACTCCGACTTCAGCTCCGCATAACCGGGCTTGATGACCTCGTTGATCATCGCCAGTCGTTCATCGAAAGGAATGAACGCGGACTTCATCGCATTGACGGTGAACCACTGCATGTCGTCCAGCGAGTAGCCGAAGGTGTCGACCAGGTGCTCGAACTCGCGGCTCATGCTGGTGCCGCTCATCAGCCGGTTGTCGGTGTTGACCGTCAGCCTGAAGTGCAGTTTCCGCAGCAGGCCGATCGGGTGCTCGGCGTACGAGACGGCCGCGCCCGTCTGCAGGTTCGAGGTGGGGCACATCTCCAGGGGGATGCGCTTGTCCCGGACGTACGAGGCCAGGCGCCCCAGCGTCACGGAGCCGTCGGCGGCGATCTCGATGTCGTCGATGATCTTCACACCGTGGCCGAGGCGGTCGGCGCCGCACCACTGCAGGGCCTGCCAGATCGACGGCAGGCCGAAGGCCTCGCCCGCGTGGATGGTGAAGTGGTTGTTCTCGCGCTTGAGGTACTCGAAGGCGTCGAGGTGGCGGGTGGGAGGGAAGCCCGCCTCGGCGCCGGCGATGTCGAAGCCGACCACGCCGTTGTCGCGGTAGCGGTTGGCCAGCTCCGCGATCTCCAGGGCGCGCGCCGCGTGGCGCATCGCGGTGAGCAGGGCGCCGACGCGGATGCGGTGGCCGTTGGCCCTGGCGCGGCGCTCACCCTCACGGAAGCCGTCGTTCACGGCCTCGACGACCTCTTCGAGGGTCAGGCCGGCTTCCAGGTGCTGCTCGGGGGCGTAGCGGATCTCGGCGTACACGACGCCGTCCTCGGCCAGGTCCTCGGCGCACTCGGCGGCGACCCGGAAGAGGGCCGCCTTCGTCTGCATGACCGCGCAGGTGTGCGCGAAGGTCTCCAGGTACCGCGGGAGGGAACCGGAGTCGGCGGCTTCCCGGAACCAGACGCCGAGCTTGTCGGCGTCGGTCTCGGGGAGGTTCTCGTAGCCGGCCTCGCGGGCCAGCTCGATGATGGTCCCGGGGCGCAGTCCACCGTCGAGGTGATCGTGCAGGAGCACCTTCGGGGAGCGGCGGATCTGATCCGGGGTCGGCAGGTTGGGGGTCTCGCTCGTCATCTGCGCACTCTAGCTCCTACGCGCGTAGAGCGCCGCGCCGACGAGGGCACTCGATATGTAACAGTGACCGCGCGGACGGATGGCGTACACCTCGGCGTCTGAGACTGTTCCGCCATGGCACAGCATGCGCCCCCGGCGCGCGGTGTCCGTCTGGGGCGGGCGGTCGGCGCGAGCGGCTCGGGTTCTACGGTCAGTGGTGTGGTGCTCCTGCTTCCCGGGGCATCCAGATTCTCCCCCGGTCCGGTGCGTCCGCTCGCGCGGGCGCTCGGTCGGTCCGGCGGGGCGCAGGGGCTGGTCGCGCACACCGTGCTGCACGGCGTGGGGGCCGCGCGGGAGGAGCAGGCGCGGTGGGCCGCGGACGAGGCGGTGCGGCGCTACGGCGACGTGCCGGTCTGCCTGGCGGGCTACGACGCGGGCGGGCGGGCCGCGCTGCGGGCGGCGGGGCACGACGCCGTCAACTCGGTGCTGGCGCTGTCCCCTTGCCTGGGCGGCACGGACGGCGCGGGGTCCCCTGAACCGGTGAAGCAGCTGGCGGGGCGGCAGGTGCTGATCGTGCACGGCACCAACGACGCCCGCAGCGACCCGGAGGACTCGTTCCTGCTGGCGGCGCGGGCGAAGAAGGCGAATCGCTCCACGTGCCGCTTCGAGGTCCATTCCGACGGCCACGCGCTGTGGGAGCACCAGGCGGAAGTGGTGGCGCTGGCCGTGGACTTCGTCCTGGGCGCGGTGTTCTCCGGACGGTACTCCCGCCCGGTGACGGACGCCCTCGCGGCGCCGCCCCCGCTGGGCCTGCGGATGCCGCTGGCCTCCGGTTTCGGGCGGTCGCTGCGCGGGTGAGGGCCGCTCCCCGAGCCGTCGCGGCGTCCCGGCGTACAGTGAGATCAGGTACTCGGGTGCTTCTGCGCGGGAGGCGATGACGATGGCCGGCCTGATGTCCAGGAACTTCGACAAGGCGGACGAGACGCGGCCGTTCACGGACGGCATGGGCAGGCTCGACCTGGTGGCGACGGACGGCGGCCAGGTCGGCCGGGCCGTCTTCGAACCGGGCTGGAAGTGGTCGGAGCACGTCAAGCCGCTGGCCGGCACGGACAGCTGCCTCTCCGGCCACACCGGATACGTCGTGAGCGGCCGCATGAAGATCGTCATGGACGACGGGGAGTCCCTGGACATCGGCCCCGGCGACTTCATCCAGGTGGCGCCCGGGCACGACGCCTGGGTGCTGAGCGACGAACCCTGCGTCGTACTGGACTGGACCGGCTACGGGGACTACGCGAAGCCGGTCTCCGGCTGACGCGAGCGCCGCTCCGGCGCGCCCTGCCCGAGCAGAGCGGCGGCCCGGTCCAGGGCGCGGGTCAGGGCCCCCTCCGTCGGGGCGGTCGCGAGTACGTAGGCGTGGTGCCGCGTGCCCGTCGGCGCGCGCCGGACCGTGGCGTCCGGCGGGATCTGCAGCTGGACCCGGACCACCCCCGGTACGGCGCGCGCGGCGCGCAGACCCGGCCGGACCGCGTCAGGGCGCAGGCCCGGCGGGAAGTCGACGTAGCGCAGCCCCGCGTGGGCGGCGCGCGGAATGCGGAGCGGGTCGGGCAGGCCCAGCCCGGCGGCGAGGGCGAGGCCCAGGACGTCCGTGCCGTGGGCGAGCCGCAGCAGCCGGGTGAACTCCTCGCCGCCGGGGCGGGCGTGGGCCTCGACGAGGCGGGGGCCGTGCGCGGTGAGGATGACCTCGGTGTGGGACGGGCCGTCGCGGTGGCCGGTCAGGTCGAGGACGCCGAGCACGAGGGCCCGTACGGTCTCCGCGGTCGCGGGATCGAGGGTCGCGGGCAGCTCGTGGCCGGTGGCGGCGAGGCCGGCTCCCCCTCCGGTCAGCCGGCGGGCCCAGCCCAGGACGCGGTGGCGGCCGGCCCGGGAGAGGGCCTCGACGGCGAGTTCGGGGCCTTCGAGGTACTCCTCGACGACCAGGTCGGTGACCGCGGGGTAGTGGCGGGCGGCGGAGCGCGCCGCGGCCTCGTCGTGGACGAGGCGGACGCCCTCGCCGTCGGCGCCCGCGCGGGGTTTGACCACGCAGGGGTAGCCGATGAGGGTGGCGACGAAGGGGAGCGTGTCGGCGCGGCCGCAGCGGGCGAAGGAGACGGGCCGGCGCGGGTGCAGGGTGTTGGAGCGGGCCCGCAGGGCGGCCTTGTCCATCAGGGCGGTGAGGGCCGCGGTGGGGGTCCCGGGCAGTCCCAGGGCCTCGTTGGCGCGGGCGGCGGCCAGGGCCGCCGCGGCGTCGAAGCCGAAGACGGCGGCGCGGCCCTGGCGGACCGCGGCCAGCCGGCCGACCGTCCGCACGAGCCGCTGGTGGTCGCGCCAGTCCGTCCGTATCCGCCGCTCCGCCCCCTCACGGTCGGATGACACCGATGGATCCGGCGCGACCACCAGGGGTTGCGCACCCGCACGGCGGGCGGCCGCCACCACGGCGGGCCGCGGGCTCAGCAGGACAGCCACGGGGCCTCGCCCCGCGACGGATGTCCACTGCCGCATACCGCGTCCCCCCTCACGCCGTGCTGTCACTGTGCCGCGTCGGCATATGCCGAAAGCTTCCGGACAGGCATCGTCTTGTCGCCTTGCGGGAACCCGAGGGGTTTACAAACGGATACAGGCCGGGACGAATATGCATATGCCAGCTGAAGAAGCGGGAGAGCTGAGCCCTGCTGCCCGGCGCCTGTACGCGTACGCGGTCGAGCGGCACTCCTTCGACACGGTGGAGGCCACCGCCGCCCTGGGTGTGCGCGCGGCCGCCGCGATCACCGAGCTGGCCGCCGCGCATCTGCTCCAGCGGGCGCCCGGGGGCGGGCCGGATCGGTGGAGCGCGGTCGCGCCCCGGGCGGCGGCGGCCCGTGCGCTGGCTCCGCTGGCGCTGCTCGTGCGGGAGACGCACGACGAGATGGACCGGTTACGGGGGCGGCTGGAGGCACTGGTACCGGCGTACGAGGCCGGGTCCGCGCGCCGGGACCCGGGCGGTTCGGGGCACCTGGAGGTGGTCACGGACCTCGGCGCGGTACGGGGGCTGATCGCGGAGCTGGTCGCGGCGTGCGAGCGGGAGCTGCTGACCTCGCAACCGGGCGGGGGCCGGCCGCTGGAGACGCTGGAGGAGTCGATCGGGCGGGACGAGTCGCTGCTGGCGCGCGGGGTCCGGATGCGGACGATCTACCAGCACACGGCGCGGTACTCGCGGCCGACGGCGGCGTACGTCGAGCGGGTGACGGCGATGGGCGCGCAGGTCCGGACGCTCGGTGACGGGCTGATGCGGATGCTGGTCTTCGACGACCACACGGGGCTGATGGCGGTGCCCGGCCGCGGCGGCGCGGCGCTGGTGGTGCGCGAGCCGAACGTCGTGCACTTCATGACGGCGGCGTTCGAGCGGTCCTGGCTGGGGGCGGAGCCCTTCCCGACGACGGTGAGCCCGGAAGCCGCCCGCTCGATCTCGGACGAGTTGCGGCAGACGATCGTCCGGCTGCTGTCGGAGGGGCTGGAGGACAAGGTGATCGCGCGGCGGCTGGGGATGTCGGAGCGGACCTGCCAGCGGCACATCGCGGAGATCATGCGGGCGGTCGGCGCCAAGTCCCGGTTCCAGGCCGGGTACCTGCTCAGGCCTGCTGCCGTGGCTCCGGCGCCGGAGCCGGAGCCGGAGCCTGAGGGCTGAGCCGCCCGCACCCGACCCCGCACCGTCACGCCGGCGGAGCCGTATGGCGGGGCTGTATGCGGACGCCGGCGGGCCGGTGTCCTCAGGCGTCGGGGCCGGGTGGGATGAGGCGGCCGCGGCGGGAGAGCAGGAAGCGCTTGAACTCCGCCACCGGCGGGGTGTCGGGGTGGCCGTCGAGCCAGGCCAGGCCGATCTCGCGGACCGCGCGCGGGGCGGTGACGGTCAGCTCCACGACGCCGGGGCGCGGTACGGCCGGGGGTGGCAGGAGGGCGACGCCGAGACCGGCGGCGACCAGGCCGCGCAGGGTCTCGGCCTCCTCGCCCTCGAAGGCGACCCTGGGGGTGAAGCCGGCGTCCGCGCACAGGTCGTCGGTGATGCGGCGCAGGCCGTAGCCGGATTCGAGGGTGACGAAGGTTTCCTCGGCGGCCTCGGCGAGGCGGATGCGCTTGCGGGTGGCGAGGCGGTGGTCGTCGGGGACGACCAGGCGCAGCCGCTGTTCGTCGAGGCGGCGGACGACGAGGTCGGGGGCGTCGGGGAGCGGTGAGGTGAGGCAGAGGTCGAGCTCGCCGGCGCGCAGCCGCTCCAGCATGGCCTCGCCGTAGTTCTGGACGAGGGAGAAGCGCACCCGGGGGTGGTCGGCGCGGAAGGCCCGGATGAGGCCGGGCACGGTCTCGGGGCCGAGGGTGTGCAGGAATCCGAAGGCGACCTTGCCGAGGGCGGGGTCGGCGTCCTGCTGGACGGATTCTGCGGCGCGGGCGATCCCGTCGAGGGCCTGTTCGGCGGAGGCGAGGAAGGTGCGGCCGGCGGTGGTGAGGGCGACGGTGCGGCCCTTGCGGGCGAACAGCGTGACCCCCAGGTCGTGTTCGAGACGCACCATGGCCCGGGACAGGGTGGATTGCGGAACGCCCAGCTCGTGGGCGGCGCGGGTGACGTGCTCGTGCCGGGCGACCGCCGCGAAATAGGCGAGGCGCGGGGCCAGCAGACGTGTCACGGCCATGTCTTCTTCGTAACGGTTCATCGACATACGCCGCCCTGAGCTGTGGTGATGCGCGAGTGGATCGATTATCGCGATTCTGTGCATTGGACGCATCAAAAACACGGGCCTACGGTTTTCGTATGCCTCCCGCTCATACCGGGGCACCCGTCCTTACGGGTGCCTCCACCCCGTCGTCCCCGCCGCCGCAGTCCGCCGGCGAAGCCCTCTCCCCCGGCCGGCCCGGCTACCGCCGGATGAGCCTCGCGCTCTTCGCCGCCGGACTGGCGACCTTCGCCCTCCTCTACTCCACCCAGGCGCTGCTGCCCGCGATCTCCGAGGGGCTCGGAGTAACCGCGGGGCAGGCGAGTTGGACGGTGTCCGCGGCGACGGGCGCGCTCGCGCTGTTCGTCCTGCCGCTGAGCGCGCTGTCCGAGCGCTTCGGGCGGACCCGGATGATGACGTGGTCGATGGTGCTGGCCGTGGGCGTGGGCCTGCTGGTGCCGTTCGCGCCGAACGTGGAGTGGCTGATCGCGCTGCGCGCCGTCCAGGGCGCGGCGATCGCCGGCGTCCCGGCCTCGGCGATGGCGTACCTCGCGGAGGAGGTCAGGCCGCACGCCCTGGTCGGCGCGATCGGCCTGTTCGTGGCGGGGAACTCCCTCGGTGGCATGAGCGGCCGCATCGTCACCGGCTGGGCGGCCCAGGCGGGCGGCTGGCGGGTCGGGCTGGCCTCGGTCGCCCTGATGGCGCTCGCCTGCGCGGTGGCCTTCCTGGTGCTGCTCCCCCGGGCCCGGTTCTTCCGGCCCGCGTCGCTGAACCCCCGCGCGGTGGGCCGTACCGTCGCCGGCCATCTGCGCGATCCGCTGCTGCTGCGGCTGTACGGGATCGGCGCGCTGTTCATGACGGTCTTCGGGGCGGTGTACACCGTCATCGGCTACCGGCTGGTGGACGAGTTCTCCCTCGGGCAGGGCGTGGTCGGCTCGGTGTTCCTGGTGTACCTGGTCGGTACGGTCTCCTCGGCGGCCGCCGGCCGACTGGTGGCCCGCACGGGGCGGCGCGGCGCGCTGTACCTGGCCGTGACCACCACCGCGCTGGGGCTGCTGCTGTCGCTGTCGCAGTCCCTGGCCGCGGTCGTGGCGGGGCTGGTACTGATCACGGCGGGCTTCTTCGCGGGGCACGCGGTGGCCTCGGCGGCGGTGAGCCGGACGGCGCGCTCCGGCCGCGCGCAGGCGTCGGCGCTCTACCAGTCCGCCTACTACCTGGGCTCCAGCGCGGGCGGCACCCTGGGGGCGCTCGCCTACCACGATGCCGGGTGGGCGGCCACGGTGGGCATCGCGCTGCTGGCCGTGCTCGGCGTCGTGTCGATCACGCTGTACGGGTCGCACGCGGCCCGCGCCGAGCGGCGGACGATGGCTCCGGCGGTTGCCGCACGCTGACGGAAATCCACGCTTCCC
Source organism: Streptomyces sp. NPDC055254 (assembly GCF_053606025.1). Lineage (NCBI taxonomy): Bacteria > Bacillati > Actinomycetota > Actinomycetes > Kitasatosporales > Streptomycetaceae > Streptomyces > Streptomyces sp. NPDC055254. Next base: position 24,585 of record NZ_JBSGQV010000002.1, read on the forward strand.
TCGTGCACGTCGCGGGTACGGGCGCAAATCCGGTACGTGACGCTTGCGGCTGCGACTGTCGGTGCCCTCCGGTAGCGTCCGGGACATCGGGTTCTACCAGGGGGATCGGCGACATGACAGACCTCGCGACCGGCACCGGACTCGACGCGGCGATGGACCGGTACCGCGTCGAACTGACCGGCTACTGCTACCGGATGCTCGGCTCGTCCTTCGACGCCGAGGACGCGGTGCAGGACACCTACATCCGGGCCTGGCGCAGTCACGAGAAGTTCGAGGGCCGTTCCTCGCTGCGCTCCTGGCTGTACCGGATCGCGACCAACGTCTGCCTGGACCTGTTGAAGGCCGGGAACCGGCGGGCCCGCCCGATGGACCTCACGGCGCCGCAGCACCAGGCCTCCGCCGTGCTGAGCGAGCGGCCGGAGGTGACCTGGCTGGAGCCGGTCCCGGACGGCCGGGTGCTGCCGCGGACCGCCGACCCCGCGGAGGCGGCGCTGGCCAAGGAGTCCGTCCGGCTGGCTTTCGTCGCGGCCCTCCAGCACCTGCCGCCGAAGCAGCGGGCGGTGCTGATCCTGCGCGAGGTGCTGGCGTGGAAGGCCGACGAGGTCGCCCGGCTCCTGGACACGACGGTGGCCTCGGTCAACAGCGCGCTGCAGCGGGCGCGGGCCACGCTGGCCGGTCAGCGGCTGCGCGAGAGCGACCCGGCGGACCCGCTGGACGCGGACCAGGCCCGGCTGCTGGAGCAGTACCTCTCCGCCTTCGAGGCCTACGACATCACGCGGCTCACGACGCTGCTGCACGAGGACGCGGTGCTCTCGATGCCGCCGTACGACCTGTGGCTGCGGGGCCGGGAGGACATCGCGGCCTGGCACCTGAACCAGGGCGTCGGCTGCAAGGGCTCCCGGCTGGTGCCAACGACGGCGAACGGCCTGCCGGCCTTCGGGCAGTACCGGCCGCGCGAGGACGGCCGGCCCGGTCACACCCCGTGGGCACTCCAGGTGCTGGAGGTCTCGGGCGGCCGGATCGTCGGGCTCAACGCCTTCCTGGACACCGCCCGGTGGTTTCCGCTCTTCGGGCTCCCCGAGGAGCTCGACGAGTCCTACGAGGCCCAGTAGGCGCGGAGTGCGGGGCCGGCCCCGGTGACGGCGAGCTCTCCCCCGGGGCCGACGCGCCGGGGCGCCGGGGCCGGGGCCAAGGCGCCGGGGCCGGGACGCCGGGGAGCCCTCCCCCGGTCCGGCCGGGGAAGGGCTCCGTCAGCGCGGCGCGCGGTTACGCGATGCGGTCCAGCACGATCGGCGCGGCGGAGAACGCGGTGCCGGCCGGGGCGATGTCGTACGCGCCCTCCAGTGCGGCCAGCGCGTAGGCGAACTTCTCCGGAGTGTCGGTGTGCAGGGTCAGCAGGGCCTGTCCCGCGGTCACCGTGTCGCCCGGCTTGGCGTGCAGTTCGATGCCCGCGCCGGCCTGCACCGGGTCCTCCTTGCGGGCGCGGCCGGCGCCCAGGCGCCAGGCGCCGACGCCCACCGCGTACGCGTCGAGGCGGGTCAGGACGCCCGAGGCCGGGGCCGTCACCACGTGCTGCTCACGGGCCACGGGGAGCGCGGCGTCCGGGTCGCCGCCCTGCGCGGCGATCATCCGGCGCCAGTGGTCCATCGCGGAGCCGTCGGCCAGCGCCTTGGCCGGGTCGGCGTCCTTGATGCCCGCCGCGTCCAGCATCTCCCTGGCCAGCGCGATCGTCAGCTCCACCACGTCGGAGGGGCCGCCGCCCGCCAGGACCTCCACCGACTCGCGGACCTCCAGCGCGTTTCCGGCGGTCAGGCCCAGCGGCGTGGACATGTCCGTCAGGAGGGCCACGGTCTTGACGCCCGAGTCGGTGCCGAGGCCCACCATGGTGCGCGCCAGCTCGCGCGCGTCCTCGATGTTCTTCATGAAGGCACCGCTGCCGACCTTCACGTCCAGCACGAGGGAGCCCGTACCCTCGGCGATCTTCTTCGACATGATCGAGGAGGCGATCAGCGGGATGGCCTCGACGGTGCCGGTCACGTCGCGCAGGGCGTAGAGCTTCTTGTCCGCGGGGGCCAGGCCGTCGCCCGCCGCGCAGATGACCGCGCCGGTGGTGTTCAGGACGTGCAGCATCTCCTCGTTGGAGAGCAGCGCCCGCCAGCCCGGGATGGACTCCAGCTTGTCCAGGGTGCCGCCGGTGTGGCCGAGGCCGCGGCCGGAGAGCTGCGGCACGGCCGCGCCGCAGGCGGCGACGAGCGGGGCCAGCGGAAGGGTGATCTTGTCGCCGACGCCGCCGGTGGAGTGCTTGTCGGCGGTCGGACGGGAGAGGGAGTCGAAGTTCATGCGCTCGCCGGAGGCGATCATCGCGGCGGTCCAGCGGGCGATCTCGGTCCGGTTCATCCCGTTCAGCAGGATGGCCATCGCCAGCGCCGACATCTGCTCGTCGGCGACGACACCGCGCGTGTACGCGTCGATGACCCAGTCGATCTGCTCGGGGCTCAGCTCACCGCGGTCCCGCTTGGTCCGGATGACGGAGATGACGTCCATGAGGTGACTTCCTTCTACGCGCATAGAGAGAGGGGGTGGGGGAGGGGGGTGCGAAAGGGAGGGGAAGGACGACGGCCCTCCGCCCGGCGGGGGCGGAGGGCCGTCGGCACGGCTATCTCAGGTGGCCGGGCCCGAAGGCCTGCGGCAGCATCGCGCTCAGCGGAAGGATGCCCTCCGGCGTCTCCACCAGCAGCTCCGGCCCACCGAATTCGTACAGCAACTGGCGGCAGCGCCCGCAGGGGACCAGGCTCTCGCCCTTGCCGTCCACACACGTGAAGTGGGTGAGGCGCCCGCCGCCGGTGGCCTGCAGCGAGGAGACCAGCCCGCACTCGGCGCACAGGCCCAGTCCGTAGCTCGCGTTCTCGACGTTGCAGCCGGTCACGACACGGCCGTCGTCCACGAGGGCGGCGACCCCGACCGGGAAGCCCGAGTACGGCGCGTACGCGCGGGACATCGCGTCCCGGGCCGCCACCCGCAGGGCCTCCCAGTCGACAGCCGGGGCCGGGGCCGTCACTTGCCCTGGCCCTTGCGGTACGGCAGGCCGTCCGCCTTGGGCATCCGCAGGCGCTGCGCCGACAGCGCGAGCACCAGCAGGGTCGTCACGTACGGGGCCGCGTCGACGAACTGGCTCGGCACCTGGTCGGTCATGGCGTACCAGACGAACAGCACGGCGGCGAAGAAGGCGGCGACGGCCCCTTGGACGTACTTCTTCTTGTAGATCTGCCAGCCGGCGGCGAGCACCAGCAGGATCGCGATCAGCAGCAGCATCGCGTGGACGTTCTCGGCGCCACCGCGCAGCTTGAGGCTGTCGATGAAGCCGAACAGGCCGGCGCCGAGCGCCATGCCGCCGGGCATCCAGTTACCGAAGATCATCGCGGCGAGACCGATGTAGCCGCGGCCGCCGGTCTGGCCCTCCTGGTAGATCGGGCTGGCGACGATCGACAGGAACACGCCGCCGAGGCCGGCGAGGGCGCCCGAGACGATCACGGCGATGTACTTGTACTTGTAGACGTTGACGCCGAGGGACTCGGCGGCGACCGGGTTCTCACCGCAGGAGCGCAGCCGCAGGCCGAAGGTCGTGCGCCACAGGATCCACCAGGTGCCGGGGATCAGCAGCAGGGCCACGACGGTCAGCAGGGACAGCTCGGTGACCAGGCCGCCGATGACGCCGGCCAGGTCGGAGACGAAGAACCAGTGCTTGCCCTGGAGCTCGGTCATCCAGTCGGACAGGCCCGGGACGGTGATCTTGTAGATCGGCTCGACCTGCGGGGACTGCTTGGAGGAGCCGCCCGGCGCCTCGGCGAACGTGAAGTTCGACAGGTACTGGGTGAAGCCCAGGGCGAGGATGTTGATGGCCACACCGGAGACGATGTGGTTGACGTTGAAGGTGATCGTGATGATCGCGTGCAGCAGGCCGCCGACGGCGGCGCCGGCGATGCCGACGAGGACGCCGGTCCACGGACCCCACTGGTAGCCCGCCCAGGCACCGAACCAGGTGCCGAGGATCATCATGCCTTCGAGGCCGATGTTGACGACACCGGCGCGCTCCGACCACAGACCGCCGAGACCGGCGAGGCCGATCGGCACGGCGAGGGAGAGGGCGCCGGAGACCTGGCCGACCGAGGTCAGGTCGTCGGCACCGCTGATCACACGGACCAGCGAGACCAGCGCGAGGCCGCCCGCGATGATCAGCATGATCCAGGGCAGGGTGAGCTTCTTGCGGCCGCCGGACTTCTTCGGTGCGGCGGCCGTCGCGGAAACGGTGCTGGTGCTCACGCCGCGACCTCCTTGTCGGTCTTGATGGCGCCGCCGGCGGCGAGTTCCTCGCCGACCTTCTGCTGCTGGCGGCGGATCCCGTAGCGGCGGACGAGTTCGTACGAGACGACGACCGCGATCACGATCAGGCCCTTCATGATCGTGCCGATCTCCTTCGCGTACCCCTCGGTGTCGAGCGAGGCGGAGGCCTTGTCGATGAAGGCCATGAGGAACGCGGCGAGGAGGATGCCGACCGGGCTGTTGCGGCCGAGCAGCGCGATGGTGATGCCGGTGAAGCCGACGCCGACCGGGAAGGACAGGCTGTACGTGTGGCTCTCGCCCAGCAGCACGGGCATGCCCGCGAGACCGGCGACCGCGCCGGAGATGAGCATCGAGGTGATGATCATCTTCTTGGCGTCCACACCGGAGGCCTGCGCGGCGGACTCGCTGGCACCGGTGGCGCGCAGGTCGAAGCCGAAGCGGGTGCGGTTCAGGACGAACCAGTAGACGACGCCGAGCGCCAGCGAGACGAAGGTGAAGCCGTAGATCTCCAGGCCGTCGCCCAGCGCCAGGGCCGGGAACCAGCCGGACTCGGCGATGTCGCCGGTGGTCAGGGTGTTGGAGCCGGCCGGCTGGACACCGAGGTTCTTCGGCAGGATCATCCAGGCGATCAGGCTGGTCGCGATGGCGTTCAGCATGATCGTGGAGACGACCTCGCTGACACCGCGCTTGGCCTTCAGCACACCGGCGATACCGGCCCAGAACGCACCGACCAGCATCGCGACGAGCACGATCAGCAGGATGTGCAGCGGCCCCGGCAGGGTGACGGCCGCGCCGACCACCGCGGAGAGCATCGCCGCGAGGCGGTACTGGCCGTCGACGCCGATGTTGAAGAGGTTCATCCGGAAGCCGATGGCCACGGCCAGGGCTGCCAGGTAGTACGTGCCGGTCTGGTTCACGATGAGGACCTGGACGTCCTCGTAGCCGGCGTTCTCCACCATGATGCGCATCGGCTCGAACGGGTTCACACCCGTGGCCGCGAGCACGATCATGGTGAGTGCGAACGCGCTGACCAGCGCGAGCACGGGCCCGGCGATGCCGAGGAGCAGCCGGTCCTTGTCGAATGTCTTCATCGGGCCTCGTCCTCCGACGAATCGGTGACCGCGTGGGTACCGGCGGAGTGGTTGTCGGATGCTTCCAGGTGCCCCGAGGCGGCGCCCGTCATGGCGGTGCCGAGGTCCTCGGGGGTGACGGTAGCGGGGTCGGCGTCCGCCACCAGGCGGCCGCGGTAGATGACGCGCAGGGTGTCGGACAGGCCGATCAGCTCGTCCAGGTCGGCCGAGATCAGGAGCACGGCCAGACCCTCGCGGCGGGCCTCGCGGATCGCGTCCCAGATCTGCGACTGCGCGCCGACGTCCACACCGCGCGTGGGGTGGGCGGCGATGAGGAACTTCGGGTTGTGGCTCATCTCGCGGCCGACGATCAGCTTCTGCTGGTTGCCGCCGGAGAGCGAGGCCGCGGTGACCTCGATGCCGGGCGTGCGGACGTCGTACTCGCGCACGATCCGCTCGGTGTCCTTGCGGGCGGCCCGCGGGTCGAGGATGCCGCGCTTGGAGTTGGGCGCCTCGGTGACGTGGCCGAGGATGCGGTTCTCCCACAGCGGGGACTCCAGCAGCAGGCCGTGGCGGTGGCGGTCCTCGGGGATGTACCCGATGCCCCCCTCGCGGCGGCTGCGCGTGGGCGCGGTGGAGATGTCCGTGCCGTCCAGCGTGATGGTGCCGCCGTCCGGGATGCTCATGCCCATGAGGGCCTCGATGAGCTCGGTCTGGCCGTTGCCCTCGACGCCGGCGATGCCCAGCACCTCACCCTTGTGGATGGTGAAGTCGATGCCGGCCAGCACCTCGCGGACGACACCGTCCGGGTCGGTGGCGGCCAGGCGCAGGTCACGGACCTGGAGCATCGGGGTGGTCGTCACCGTGGACTCGCGGGTCTCGGGCGACGGGAGCTCGGAGCCGACCATCAGCTCGGCGAGCTGCTTGGTGGTGGCGGTCCTCGGGTCCGCGGTGCCGACGGTGGTGCCCCGGCGGATGACGGTGATGTCGTCCGCGACCTTCAGTACCTCGCCCAGCTTGTGCGAGATGAAGATGACGGTCAGGCCCTCGGCCTTGAGCTCGCGCAGGTTGTCGAAGAGCGCGTCCACCTCCTGCGGCACGAGCACGGCGGTCGGCTCGTCGAGGATGAGGATCTTCGCGCCCCGGTAGAGGACCTTGAGGATCTCCACGCGCTGCCGGTCGGCGACACCGAGGTCCTCGACCAGGGCGTCGGGACGCACGCCGAGGCCGTACGCGTCCGAGATCTCCCGGATCTTCTTGCGAGCCTTGGCGCCGATGCCGTGGATCTTCTCGCCGCCGAGAACGACGTTCTCCAGGACGGTGAGGTTGTCGGCGAGCATGAAGTGCTGGTGCACCATGCCGATGCCGCGGGCGATGGCGTCGCCGGGGCTGTGGAAGGCGACCTGCTCCCCGTCGATGGCGATGGTGCCCTCGTCCGGCTTCTGCATGCCGTAGAGGATCTTCATCAGGGTCGACTTGCCGGCGCCGTTCTCGCCGATCAGGGCATGGACGGTGCCCTTGCGGACACTGATCGCGATGTCCTTGTTGGCGACGACGCCGGGGAAGCGCTTGGTGATGCCGTGCAGTTCTACGGCGAGGGGCGGGCTGGACGCGTTGATGACGCACTCTCCTTGGCGCGGAAGGAGCGGAAGGCAGGGGGAACAGTGATCGGCCGGGCGGGTGGGCGGGAGGAGGACGCTATCGCGTCCACGGCGCCTCTACGCGCGTAGCACTGTCGGAAGTGAAATCTTGCGGCCATACAGGCCGACGGGTCGAGAACTGATCGGTCGTACAACGTGGCTCGGGGTCCGGGAGCGGCGGAGACCGCTTCCCGAACCCCGGACACCACGACTACGCGTCAGGCGCTGCCCTACGGGGCGGTCTTGACGGTGATCTTCTTGGCGATGATGTCGGCCTTGGCCTTGTCCACCGCGGCGACGACCTCCGGCATGTTCTTGTACGCCGGGTTGGTGTTGACCAGCTCGACGCCGTCGGTGTCCAGGCCGTAGCGGACCTCACCGGTCTGCGGCTTGCCGTCCTGGACCGACTTGATCAGGTTGAAGACCGAGTCGGCGACGTCCTTGGTGGCCGAGGTCAGGATCTTGTCCTTGAACTTGGCGAGACCGGCCTGGTTGTACTGGTCGGAGTCGACACCGATGGCCCACTTGCCCGCGGTCGCGGCGGCCTCGATGGCGCCGGCACCGGCACCGCCGGCAGCGGCGTAGACCACGTCCGCGCCCTTGGCCAGCTGGCCCTGGGCGGCGGCCTTGCCGAGGTCGACCTTGGCGAAACCGGTGTAGTCCGGCGGCTGGGTCAGGTACTGGGTGAGTACCTTGGCGCTCGGGTTGGTGTCCTGGACACCCTGGGCGAAGCCCGCCTCGAACTTCTTGATCAGCGGGGTCTCGACGCCGCCGATGAAGCCGACCGTGCCGGACTTGGTCGCCTTGGCGGCGGCGACGCCGGCCAGGTAGGAGACCTGCTCCTCGTTGAACACCAGGTTGGCGATGTTCTTGTCGGTCACCGAGAGGTCGTCGATGAGGCCGAACGTGGTGTTCGGGAACTTCGGCGCGACCTTGGCGATGGCCGGGGCGTAGGCGAAGCCGACGCCGATGACCGGGTTGTTGCCCTTGCGGGCGAGCTCGGTGAGGCGCTGGACCTTGTCGGCCTCGCCCTCGCCGTCGGTGGGCTCCGCCTCGGAGCCCTTGATCTTCAGCTCGGTCTCGGCCCGGCTGAGGCCCGCGTAGGCGGCATCGTTGAACGACTGGTCGCCGCGGCCACCGATGTCGTACGCGATGGCGGCGGACTCTGCCTTGGAATCGGAACCGGTGTCCGACGACTGCTTTCCGCCACAGGCGGTGGCCGAGAGGGCCAGCGCCGCGGACGCGATGCCCACGGTGGCGATCCTGGTGATCCGGCGCAAGGGGAGGCTCCTTCAAAACCGACCGAAGCGCCACGACCGGCGCTGGTTTCGCGGCGATCGTAACGCGCGTAGATGTCAGTTAAAGGCCCGTTCATGAGTCGTTATCGGATCGTCGCGAACCGGACAGTGACCGATCGGTAACTCCTCGGGCGCCCAGCCCTTGTGTATCAAGGGCCGGACACCTTCGTCGGGAGCGCCGCGCCGTCGCGGCGAATTCCTGCCGCGTGCTAGCGGGCGGGCCGGGTGCGCCGTCCGTCGAGCAGTGCGGCGGCCGTGAAGAACTCGACCCCGACGCCGATCGCGGACTCGTCGACGTCGAAGTCGCCCCGGTGCAGGTCGCGCTTGGCCGAGTCGCCGGGGGTTCGGACCCCCAGGCGGGCCATGGCGCCCGGGACGTGCTCCAGGTACCAGGAGAAGTCCTCCCCGCCCAGGCTCTGCTCGGTGTCCTCGACCGAGTCGGCGCCGCAGCGGACCCCCATCGCCTCGCGCAGCAGCTCGGTGACGCCCGGATCGTTGACGACCGGCGGCACTCCGCGCACGTGGTTGATCTCGAACTTGGCCCCGTGCACCGTGGCGATCTCGTCGATCGCCGCGTGGATCATGTCCGGGGCCTCGTGCCAGGCGTTCAGGTCCAGGCAGCGCACGGTTCCGGACAGCTCGGCGTGCATCGGGATGACGTTGCAGGCGTGCCCGGTCTCGATCCGGCCCCAGGTGACGGCCATGCCCGAGCGGGCGTCCATCCGGCGGGCGAGGACGGCCGGCACGTCGATGGCCACCCGCGCGGCCGCCGTGACCAGGTCGGTGGTCAGGTGCGGCCGGGCGGTGTGCCCGCCGGGGCCGGAGAGGGTGACCTCCAGGCGGTCGCAGGCCGAGGTGATCGGGCCGGGCCGCAGGCCGATCCGGCCGACGTCGACGCGGGGGTCGCAGTGCACGGCGACGATCTTCCCCACACCGTCCAGCGCGCCGGACTCCAGGGCCTCGGTGGCGCCGCCCGGCAGCACCTCCTCGGCGGGCTGGAAGAGGAGCCGGACCGGCTGGGGCAGCAGCCCCTGGCGGTCCAGGTCCGCGAGCACCAGGCCGGCGCCGAGCACGATCGCGGTGTGCACGTCGTGGCCGCAGGCGTGGGCGCGGTCGGGGAAGGTGGAGCGGTAGGCCACGTGCGTCTTGGCGTCCGGAATGGGCAGGGCGTCGATGTCCGCGCGCAGGGCCAGCATCGGCCGCACGCCGTCCCAGGTGCCCACGTCACAGATCAGGCCAGTGCCGGACGTGAGCACCCGTGGTCGCAGGCCGGCCTTCTCCAGGCGGGCCTTGATCGCCGCCGTGGTGCGGAATTCCTGGTTCCCTAGCTCGGGGTGCATGTGCAAGTCGCGGCGGAAGGCGATCAGTTCGGCACGCAGGTGGTCCGGAAGCTTGCCGGGCAGCTCGGGCCGGTCGGACGCGGCGGGCTGGGCGGTCTGGGACTCGCGGGACATCAACTGGTTCACCCGTTGAAGGGTAGGCGCACCCACCGGCCAAGTGGCTGGAGATCACAAAAAGTTCATGCCGTTAGGGGAAAGAATCCCGGCCTCTGGACGCATGACTGGACGAGTCGGCGGGTAAACTCGCGCGCTCATCCGGCCGAGGAGGCCGCCCGAGCAGGGAGTCTGCGCACATCACGGGCGGTCTCGGTGACCCCGGCGAGGAAGCCCCGGGCGCGCGGAGAGGCCGACCCGGTGAGCCATTCGGGGGCGACATCGCATACGGCCACGGTGACGCCCGTGCCGCTCAGCGCGTACGGCAGCGTGTGGACGACCGTGGACGGAAAGCTGATGATCGTACGACCGACCGGTCCGCGCCGGGCGATCAGTTCGAGCGGCAGGTCCGGGCGGACGATCTCCAGCCCGGTCGCCTCGCTCAGCGCGCGCAGCTTCTCCGGGGACTCCCGCCGGTGCGCGAAGTAGCGGGTGGCCCCGTGCTCCAGGGCCAGGGCGCGCACCGCCTCCAGGTAGCGGGCCGGCTCGACCACTCCGGTCTCCACGAGCGAGGTGCCGACGAAGTCGGCGCCCCGGGTCAGGCGCGGCGGGCCGAAACGGGCCCGGGTCCAGGAGAAGTCGTTGACCCGCAGGGTCATCCCGCCGTGCGCGGTGACGGGCATCGAGGTGAACACCTCCACGCGCCGGGCCCTGCGGCCGGTGGCCCCGACGGGCCGGAACCGGCGCCGCGCGGTGGCGGACACGGGCGCGTAGGCCAGTTCGCGCACCCGCCCGGGCAGTCCGCCGCCGCCGACCCGGTGCCACCGTACGAGGCGCTCGCCGCGGGCGCTCTGGGCGATGAACTCCATCGTGGCCGTCCCGTCGTCGACCACGACGAGCTCCTCGGCCCGGACCAGGGTGAGCAGCAGCTGGACGTAGCGCGAGAAGGGGTCGCCGACGACGACCGTGCGCGCCGCGCGTACGTCGCGGGCCAGCGCGGCGAGCGCCTTCAGCGGTGCGAGACGGCCGCCGCGCGCCTCCTGCCACTGGACCTGGTGCCCCTCGTCGCGGGCCAGTCCCGCCATCCGGCGCAGTTGGCCCCGGGACATGGGATCGGTCGGTGGCAGCACCACGATCCGCAGGCCGGGCGGCGCCGCGGGCGCGGCTGCGGCTCCGTGCTCGTGGGCGGCGCAGCGGCCGCCCTGGCCCGGGATGCCGTCGAGGAGCGGAGCGGGGGCCGCCGCCGGCCCGGGCCGCGCCGCGGGACCGGCGTGGCCGTGGGCCCACTCCAGCACGTTGAGGAGCTGGACGGGACTCTCGACGAACGCCAGGGCGGGGACGGAACGGGTCACGACGTACTCCTCGTCTGAAGGCGGAACTCGTACGTGCCGGACCGGAGGTCAGACGGCGGCCGGCTCGCCCTGGAAGCGGCGGAGCTTCTTCATGGGGCCGAGCTCGGAGTCGTAGACGCGCTTGACGCCGTCACCGAGGGCGGTCTCGATGGTGCGGATGTCGCGGACCAGCCGGGCGAGGCCTCCGGGCTCCACGGATGCGGCCTGGTCGGAGCCCCACATCGCGCGGTCGAGGGTGATGTGCCGCTCGACGAAGGTGGCGCCGAGGGCGACGGCGGCGAGGGTGGTCTGCAGGCCCGTCTCGTGGCCGGAGTAGCCGATCGGGACGTTGGGGTACTCCTCCTGGAGGGTGCCGATGACCCGCAGGTTGAGCTCCTCGGCCTTGGCCGGGTAGGTCGAAGTGGCGTGGCAGAGCAGGATGCTGCCGCTGCCGAGCACCTCGACGGCGTGCCGGATCTGGCGCGGGGTGGACATGCCGGTGGACAGCACGACGGTGCGGCCGGTGGCGCGCAGGGCGCGCAGCAGCTCGTCGTCGGTCAGGGAGGCGGAGGCCACCTTGTGCGCGGGGACGTCGAACTTCTCCAGGAAGGCGACGGCCTCGGTGTCCCACGGGGAGGCGAACCAGTCGATGCCGCGCTTGGCGCAGTGCGCGTCGATGGCGCGGTACTCCTCCTCGCCGAACTCCACGCGGTGGCGGTAGTCGATGTAGGTCATCCGGCCCCAGGGGGTGTCGCGCTCGATGTCCCACTGGTCGCGCGGGGTGCAGATCTCGGGGGTCCGCTTCTGGAACTTCACCGCGTCGCAGCCGGCTTCGGCGGCCGCGTCGATCAGGGCGAGGGCGTTGCCGAGGTCGCCGTTGTGGTTGATGCCGATCTCGCCGACGACGTAGACGGGGCGGCCGGGGCCGGCGGTGCGGGTTCCGAAGGCGCGGAGGCGGTCGGCGGCGTGGGGGGCGGTGGTCATGGGTGCTGGCGTCCTTCGGTTCGGGTCGGGTCGTGCGGGGGTCGCGGGGCGCTGGGGGCGAAGGGGTGTGCGCCGCCGGCGAGGTGTGCGGGTGCTGCCACAGGGGCGGGTGCGGGTGCTGCGGGGTGTGCGGGTACTGCCGGGTGTGCCGGTGCCGTCGGGTGGGTCGGTGCCGCGGGGCGGGCGGGTGCCGCGGGGGGTGCGGGCTCGGGTCGGCTCGCGGGTACGGGGGGTACGGGCCCGGGCCGGTCGGCGGGAGCGGCGGGGGCGGGGACGGGGTCGAGGAGGGGGGCCAGCAGCCGGGCGCGGGCCAGGTCGTGCGGGTCGTCGATCTCCAGGACCCGCGCCGGGTCGGTGGCGACGGGCAGGACCCGGCCGAAGAACCGGTGCCGGGCGGCGCGGAAGCCGGCGGCGTCCATGGCGTAGGCGGCGCCGGTCTCCAGCAGGTCCCGCGGGCGGTCCTGCCTCCGGGGCCGGTACGTCGTCTCGTGGTTGACCCCGGTGCCTTCCCCGTCGGGCCCCTCCCGCCAGAGGAAGCCGTGGAAGGGGGCCGCGGTCAGCGCGGAGTCGGCAGCTCCGGAGGCGACGGCGACGGCGACGGACTCCACGTCGGAGGAGGTGAGGAAGGGGCTGGTGCACTGGACGAGGAGGAGCACGTCCACGGTGAGGGAGTGCAGTTCCTCGAAGGCTCCCAGCGCGTGCAGCAGCGCCGCCTCGCTGCTCGCGGTGTCACCGGAGATCGCGGTGGGGCGGGCGACGACGTCGGCCCCCGCGGCGCGCGCGGCGGCGGCGATGTCCGCGGAGTCGGTGGAGACGACCACGTCGGTGACGGTCGGGGCGGCCAGCGCGGCCCGTACGGCACGGGCCACCAGCGGGACGCCGGCGACCTCGGTGAGGTTCTTGCCCGGGACGCCCTTGGATCCGCCGCGCGCGGGGATCACCGCGAGGACCCTCACAGCTCCCCCATCCGGCGGATCACCGGCGCGACGCGCTGCACGCCGTGCCGGTACGCGCCCCGGGCGGCGTCGCGCAGATGGGCGCGGAGCCGGCGCCGCAGCCGGGACGTGCCTTCGGTCGTGCGCGCGGCGCCGGGCAGCGGGGTGCCGTCGGGCGCGAGGTGGTGGCGGGCCAGGATGCCGGGCAGGTACCCGGGGGCGGTGGTGAGCGTGTAGTACGGCGCGGGTGCGGGCAGCCGGGCGGCGGCCGTGAGTCCGGCGACCCGTGCCCGGGCGGCGGCGTAGGCGTCCGCGCCCGCCGGACGCGCGCCGGCGGTGCGGCCGTCACTCGCGGCAGCGGCGGCCGCGGCGCCGGGCTCGGCCGGGACCGGTAGGACGCCCTGCTCCGCCAGCCAGTCCGGGTCGCCCCGCGGCAGCAGCCCGGCGTCGAGTCGGTCCCAGGAGGTGAGGCAGCCGGAGCCCAGGAAGTGGTGGTTGCCGAGGGCCTCGCGGACGCCGAGGTCGGTGAGGACGGCCGTGGGGATCCCCCGGTGCAGCGATTCCAGGGCGGCGGTGGAGGAGACGGTGACCAGCAGGTCGGTGCCGTCCAGCACCTCGCCCATGTTCCCGTAGACCAGGCGGCAGTTGGGCGGCAGTCCGCCCGGAAGGCGCTGCGCGAGCCGCTGGTACGGCTGTTCCTCCAGGTGCGTGGTGTGCTCCCCGGGCCGGCTGCGCAGCTTGATCAGCACCTCGCGGTCGGGATGCCTGCGGGCGTGCCCCGCGGCCCGTTCGAGCAGGTACACGCGGTCCGCGCGACTCTCGGGGACCGAGGGCTGCACGGCGAAGACCACCGTGCGGGCCCGGTCCGCGGCCGCCTCCTCGTCGTACCGGGCTCCGCCCAGGAAGGGCAGCGCGGTCTCGATGACGGCCGAGGCGTCCGCGCCGACGCCCTCGTACACGGCGCGGAAGCGCTGCGCGTCGTGGCGCGAGTTGGCGAGGACGAGGTCGGCCCCGTGGCGCAGCAGCAGTCCGTCGGCGAGCTTCTCGTAGACGACGCCGACGTAGCCGGTGACGAACACGGGTCGCCGGGCCGGGGCGGGCCACAGGGCGCGGGCGCCGTGCAGGACGGCCTGGACGGCTCCGCCGACGAGGGCGAGGACGACCACGTCGTAGCGCTCGCGCTCGATCTCGGCGAGGAACTCCGCGCAGGTCACCTCGGTCAGCCGGTCGGCCCGGACCCCGACCTCACCGAGCTGGCGCGCGGTGGGCGTGGCCCTGCCGCGCAGCAGGTGTCCGGTGAGCCGGTGGTCGGGCACGAGACGGCGGGCGGTGAGTGCGCCCCATTTCCATCGCGTATCGGAATCGGCGAGTACGGCGACGCGTTTGCGTTCTGACACGCGGCAGAAGCTATTCCGCAATTTCGGTGAGCGGCCCAACGACCGCACAACAGCGGGTTAACAACCCGTCGACTCCGTGCGAAACCGTGCCGGTTAACGGGCCCGCCCCGCGCCGTTCACATGGAATACGCGTCCGGGCCACGGTGAATGACGAGTGGCGGCCTATCGTCTCGCGGGTGCCCAAGCTCTCTGTCGTCGTGCCGTTCTACAACGTGCAGACATACGCACCGGATGCCCTGAAGAGTCTCGAACTCAACGCCCGGGACGATTTCGAGTTCCTGCTCGTCGACGACTGCTCGACGGACGGGACGCCCGACCTGCTGGAGCGGGCGGCGCGCGAGATCCCCGGGGCGGTGCACCTCAGACGCGGGCGCAACGGCGGGCTGGCCACGGCGCGCAACACCGGCCTGGACGCGGCCCGGGGCGAGTACCTGGCCTTCCTGGACGGGGACGATTGGCTGGCACCCGGCCACCTGGCCCGGACCTTGGCCGCCATCGAGGCCCTGAACTGCGATTTCGTCCGGACCGACCATGTGCGCTGCACCGGCCGGTCGCGCAGCGTGCAGCGGGTGCCCTACGGCCCGGAGTCGGTGGTCGCCGACCCGCGCGGGGCGATCCTGCCCGTGGACCGGGCCAGTTCCGTGGACTACCCCTACGCCTGGGCCGGCATGTACCACCGGCGGCTGCTCGACCGGGGGTTGCTGCACTTCACCGACGGGCTGCGGACGGCGGAGGACCGGCCCTGGATCTGGCGCCTGCACCGCGAGGCGCACTCGTTCGCCGCGGTCGGATTGCCCGGAATCTTCTACCGGCGCGGCGTTTCCACCTCACTGACGCAAATCGGGGACGAACGGCAGCTCGATTTCATCCGGGCCTTCGACCAGGTCCTGTCGGACGTGGCCGCCGACCGTGAATTCGATCTTCTGATCCCGAAAGCAGTACGAACATACTGCGCGATTATCGTGCATCATTTCGGCTCGATCGAAAGGTTCGAACCGGCCGTGGCCAAGAAACTCCGTTCGATGAGCGCGGCCGCGCTCGGGCGCATGCCCCAGGCCGTACTGGACCAGGTCCTGGACTCGATGGACGTCGAACGCTCCACGGTGCTGCGCCGGCTGCGCGGCGGCCGCCGCACCGCCCCGGGTCCCGTCCCCGCCCGCCGCACCCCGTCGGGGGCGAAGGCCTGATGCCGTCCCAGCCCGCCCGGCCCGCTCCGACCGCCGCGCCCACCCAGATCTTCCTGGCCTCCACCCTCTACGGCGCCGCCACGCTCGCGGCGGGCATCGACGCGGGCAGCTTCCCGCCCGCCGGCCGCCGGATCCTGCTGACGAGCAACCACGCCGTGACCGCCGAGGTCACGCCGGGGCTCGCGGAGCTGCCGGGCTTCGCCGTCCTGCGCGGCCGCTTCGACGAGGTGCTCGACTGGAACCGGGTCATCGAGCCGCAGCATCCGAGCACCTGGGCCCCGCGCGCGGAGGACGTCCCACTGTGGGAGCGGCAGCTGCGCGCCCTGTGGGGCCTGGGCGCGGACCGGGTCGAGCTGATCGTGGAGTCCCTCCAGGTCCCGCCCGCGCAGACCCTGTGCCGGCTCTTCCCGGGTGCGGCCGTAGACGTCTACGCCGACGGGCTGATGAGCTACGGGCCCACCCGCTTCCGCCTCGACCCGCAACTCGGCATGCGGGTGCGTCGCGTGCTCCACCTCGACCTGGTCCCGGGGCTGGAGCCGCTCCTGCTGACGGAGTTCGGGGTGCGGGCGCAGCCGGTGCCGGCTCCGTCCTTCCTCAAGGTCCTCGCCGAACTGACGGACGCCGCCCCCGCGGACCTGCTCGGGACGCTGGCGCCCCCGGCGCAGGCCCCCGCGGCGCGGACGTTCCCCGCAGCGGCGCCACCGGCGGACGAGGCGCCCGCGCTCCTCCTCGGCCAGTACCTCGCGGCGCTCGACCTCATGACCCCGGCCCAGGAGGAGGAGCTCCACGTGGCCATGGTCCGGGGCGCGTACGCCCTGGGCCACCGGGAGCTGGTCTTCAAGCCGCACCCCAGCGCCCCGGCCGCGTACTGGCGCCCGGCGCTGGAGGAGGCCGGACGGCTCGGCGCCCGGCTGACGGTGGTGACCGCCCCGGTGCTGGCCGAGACCCTCTACCAGCGGCTGCGCCCGGCACTGGTCGTCGGCTGCTTCTCCACGGGCCTGCTGACCGCCGCCACCCTGTACGGGCTCCCGGTGGCCCGGACCGGTACGGACGCGGTCCTGGCCGCCCTGGCCCCGTACCCGAACAGCAACCGGGTCCCGCTGGCGCTGGTGGACGCGCTGCTCCCCGACCTGGCGGACGCGGACGCCGTCCGCTCCTGGACCGCGCCCGACCCCGGGACCGTCCGCGCGGAGACGGCCGAGCTCCTCACGGCGGTCGGGTTCACGATGCAGCCGCAGATCCTGGCCGCGCGCCGGGCGGTGGCCGAGGCCTACCTGGCGCGCCGTCTCACCCCCCGCACCTGGCGGTACTTCACCCGCCGCCGGCTGACCGCGCTGGGCCTGCCGGGCGGCGTACCGGCACCGCTGGCGTTCCTGCCCCGCAGCCGCGCGGTGCGCCGGGTGGCACGGCGGCTGCGCCGGGTCCTCAACTGACGGCGAGCTTGGCCGCGAAGCCCAGGAAGAGCACGCCCGCCGCCGAGGTGGCCCCGGCGGACAGCCGCTTGCGGCGCCGGAAGGCGGCGGACAGCCGGGTGCCGGTGAAGATCAGCGTCGACAGGTACAGGAAGCTGGCCAGCTGGGTGAGCGCGCCCAGCAGCAGGAACGACAGCGCCGGGTACGCGTAGCCCGGGTCGACGAACTGCACGAAGAAGGACAGCAGGAACAGGATCGCCTTCGGGTTGCACAGGCTCACCACCAGCGCCCGCCGGTAGGGCCGCTCGGGGCCGCCGCCGGCCGGCTCCTCGCCGGTCAGCAGTTCCTCGCGCCGCGCCGCGCGGTCGCGCCACATGGCCCGCGCGGCCCGCATCATCCCGACGGCCAGCCAGGCCAGGTACCCGGCGCCGAGGAACTTGACCACGGTGAACAGCAGCGGGCTCGCCTGGAGCAGCGCGCCCGCGCCGAGGGCGGTCAGCACCATCAGGACCGCGTCCCCGGTGAAGACCCCGGAGGCGGCCTTGTAGCCCTCCTTCACCCCGCGGCGGGCGGCGACGGACAGCACGTAGAGGGAGTTCGGACCCGGCAGAAGAATGATCAGCACCAGGCCGGCGAGATACGTCGGAAGATCGGTCACACCCAGCATGGGCAGGAGTGTCCCATATCGTCGCACCTGTCATGGGAGTGATATTCACCATGTGGAATCAGCGGGCACGTACGTCCCCCAGACCTCCCGCAGCGCGTCGCACACCTCCCCGATCGTGGCCCGCGCCCGCAGCGCCTCCTTCATCGGGTACAGCACGTTCTCCGTCCCGGCCGCCGCCCCGCGCAGCGCGTCCAGTGCCCGGTTCACCGCGGCCCCGTCGCGCTCCGCCCGCAGCCGGGCCAGCGCCTCGCACTGGCGCGCCTCGATCTCCGGGTCCACCCGCAGCGGCTCGTACCGTTCCTCCCGCTCCAGCGCGAAGCGGTTGACCCCGACCACCACCCGCTGCCCGCTCTCCGTCTCCCGCGCGATGCGGTAGGCGTTCCGCTCGATCTCCTCCTTCTGGAACCCGGCCTCGATGGCCGCCACCGCGCCGCCCCGGTCCTCGACGCGCCGCATCAGCGCGAGGGCGGCCGCCTCCAGGTCATCGGTCATCCGCTCGACCGCGTACGACCCCGCGAACGGATCCGCGGTGTGCGGCACGTCCGTCTCGTGCGCGAGGACCTGCTGGGTGCGCAGGGCGAGCCGGGCCGACTTCTCCGTCGGCAGGGCGATCGCCTCGTCGAAGGAGTTGGTGTGCAGCGACTGCGTGCCGCCCAGTACGGCGGCCAGCGCCTGCACGGCCACCCGTACGAGATTGAGCTCCGGTTGCTGCGCGGTCAGCTGGACCCCCGCGGTCTGGGTGTGGAAGCGCAGCATCAGCGACTTCGGGTCCCGGGCGCCGAACTCCTCGCGCATGACGCGGGCCCAGATCCGCCGCGCCGCGCGGAACTTCGCGACCTCCTCCAGCAGGGTGGTGCGGGCGACGAAGAAGAAGGAGAGCCGGGGGGCGAACTCGTCGACCGACATCCCGGCGGCCAGCGCGGTACGGACGTACGCGATGCCGTCGGCGAGGGTGAAGGCCACCTCCTGCACGGGTGAGGCCCCCGCCTCGGCCATGTGGTAGCCCGAGATGGAGATGGTGTTCCACCGGGGCGTCTCGGCGCGGCAGTAGCGGAAGGTGTCGGCCGTGAGCCGCAGGGAGGGCCCGGGCGGGAAGATGTACGTCCCGCGCGCGATGTACTCCTTGAGCACGTCGTTCTGGACGGTCCCGGTGAGCTGACCGCCCGTGACGCCCCGTTCCTCGGCGACCAGCTGGTAGAGCAGCAGGAGCAGCGCGGCGGGCGCGTTGATGGTCATCGAGGTGGAGACCCGGTCGAGCGGGATCCCGTCGAACAGGACCCGCATGTCGTCGAGCGAGTCGATCGCCACCCCGACCTTGCCCACCTCCCCGTGCGCGAGCGGGGCGTCGGAGTCGTAGCCCATCTGGGTCGGAAGGTCGAAGGCGACGGACAGTCCGGTGCCACCGCCCGCGATGAGCCCGCGGTACCGGGCGTTGGACTCGGCGGCGGTGCCGAAGCCGGCGTACTGCCGCATGGTCCACGGCCGACCGGCGTACATGGTGGGGTAGATGCCCCGGGTATAGGGGAATTCTCCCGGTTCGCCCAGTTCTGCCGCCAGGTCCCGCCCCGTCAGGTCCCCGGGTCCGTATACGGGTTCGATCGGGATTCCGCTTTCGGTACGTGCCATACGTGACCTCCGTGGAGCGAGCGGTGCCCGGGGCTGATACAACCTCCCCCAGTCACCGCTGCGTAAGAGTGCGAACGCCCCCTGGTCACAATGGCGCAACATCCCGGGGCCGCGTGCAACTCTCCACGCGCGCCAGGCATCACCTACATACACGACGCTGAAATCGGGGGACTGCCCATGCACCGCCAGAGAGTCATAATCCGCACGATCGGAGTGGCCACCGCCGTCGCGCTCGCCGCGACCGCCTGCGGTCCGCAGAAGGCGGAGTCCGCGGGCTCCTCCTCCGCGGCTCCGTCCGCGCCCACGGCGGACGCCTCGCCTTCCGCCTCCCCGTCCACCGACGCCAAGCCCGGTGACGCCTCGCCGTCGGCTTCGCCGTCCGCCTCCGCCTCCACCTCGCCGTCCGCCTCGGTCAAGCCCTCGCCGACGGTGAAGCAGGTCATGGCCAACGGCGACGACAGCGAGCAGGTCCGCGAGCTCCAGGCCCGCCTGAAGCAGCTCAAGCTGATGTCGGTCGCGCCGACCGGCTTCTACGGTTCCAAGACGACGGCGGCCGTGAAGACCTTCCAGTCGAAGAACGGCCTGGGCGCCACCGGTTCGGTCGACGAACCGACCTGGAAGAAGATCCAGACCGCGACCAAGAAGCCCACCGCCGACGAGCTGCGCCCGCCGGCGGTCATCGAGGTCGACGCCCCGGACCCGCGCTGCATGGAGGGCCGGGTCATGTGCATCAGCAAGGAGAGCCGCACCCTCGCCTGGATGATCGACGGCAAGGTCGTCTCCACCATGGACGTGCGCTTCGGGTCGGAGAACACCCCGACCCGCGAGGGCGTCTTCAACGTGGGCTGGAAGGCCAAGGACTGGACGTCGACGATCTACCACACGCCGATGCCGTACGCGATGTTCTTCAGCGGCGGCCAGGCGGTGCACTACTCGGCGGACTTCGCGGCCCGCGGGTACAACGGCGCCTCGCACGGCTGTGTGAACGTCCGGGACAAGGGCAAGCTGTCGGCGCTCTTCGACCAGGTGAATGTCGGCGACAAGGTCGTCGTCTACTGGTGAGGCCGATCGGCCCGGTGACGGGTCGGACGTCAGGGGCGCGGGCGGGACCGGGGGAACGTGTCCCGCCCGCGCCGTTTGCGCAGAGCCCAGAGGTACGGGGGGAACCCCGGCTCATGCGCGGCCGATGACCAGTCGGCTCGCTACGTACTGCGCCACCGGTTCGAAAAGTGTTACAGGCGTGTCAGCGGGTGTGTCGGTCCGTGTTTCCCCGCGGGTGTCAGCGGCGCTCGCGCGCGGCCCCGGAGTCCGGCTGCCGGTCCGGCGAAGGCGTGGGCGTGGGTGCCCGGAGGATTCCGGTTTCCCAGCCCGAGCCCCCGGACGCGCCCGGAACGTCGCCCCGGGTGCCGGACACCCCGTCCAGGACCGCCTCGCAGAAGTGCGCGATCCGCCCCCGGCCGCCGGCCAGGTCCGAGAGGCGCTTGCGCCGGTCGTCGTTGAGGTGGCCCGCCCGGTAGTCCTCGCACAGGATCCTCGCGCGCAGCCGGTTCTCCCGGTCCCGCTCGCGTTCCCGGACGGTGCCGTCCGTCAGGCCGTTGCGGGCGCCCTCCCGCTGGTCCCGGCCCTCCTTGTGGTCCTTGCCGCCCTGGACGTCCTTGCCCGTTCCGCCCGCGGCGGCGGCGCCCTCCGAGGCCCCCGCCGCGACCTCCCGGTCCGTGTACGTACGCTCGGTCGCGGCCGGGGTCCGGCTGTCACCGGGGACCCCCGGGGTGGCGCCGTCGACCAGCGGCTCGGGCTTCGGCTGCGGGACGAGGGCCGGGTCCTCGCTGCCGGCCGGGGCCGGGTCGCCGTCGGCGCTGACCGACATCGCGGGTCCCGGTCCCGCGGTGTCGTACCGGGGCCCGTCCAGCAGTCCGGCTCCCGCCGCCGCGGCCAGCCCCCCGACGGCGACGCCCGCCAGGGCGGCCGCCAGTCCGAAGCGCACGGCACGCCGGCGCCGGGGCGCGGGGATGAGGAGGCCGATCTCGACCAGGGGCGCGGCGGGTGCGGCGGGTGCGGCCGCGGCGGGCATGTCCGCCGGCACGGGCGCCGCGGCGGGCCTGGAGGCGCGGTAGGCGGCCAGGGCCGCGGCCTCCCCGGGCAGTTCCCCGGAGGCCGGCGGCGGCCCGGCCAGGGCGTCGAGCGCGGCGCGCAGCCGGGCGGCCTCGGTCCGGGCGCGGGGAGCGGCGGCCGGGCCCACAGGTTCCACCGGCTCGCCGCGCAGCAGTTTGTCCGCCGCGGCTCCGTCCAGCCACCTGTCGCGCTCGTCGGCCATCACATGTCCTTCTGCGTCCGCCAACGTGAATGCGTCACACCGGTTTGTTCTACGAGGCCCCCGCCGTGGCCACGCTGCGCGGGTACGGCGTCGAGATCCCTCCCGCCCCCGCCGTCCCGAGTCCGGCCACCGGCATTATGGCCGACCGGAGCTTCTCCTTCCGAGTCGGTCTCGACACCCGGCGCGAAGTCGCCCTGCGCGTCCTGCGCCCCGAGCAGCTCGGCCAGCCTCTTCAGGCCCCGGTGCGCGGCGGTCCGGACGGCGCCGGGGCGCTTGCCGAGGGTCTCGGCCGCGCTCTTGGCGTCCAGTCCGACCACGACCCGCAGCACGACGGCCTCGGCCTGGTCCTGCGGGAGCTGGGCGATCAGCGCCATGGTCCTACCGGTGGAGAGGGCCTCCATGGCCTCGCCGGCGGTGTCGCAGTCGGCGGCCCGCCCGGTCAGCTCCGTCTCGTCGCCGCCGATGGCGGGCCGGCGGCCGCGCATGCGGATGTGGTCGAGGGCGCGGTTGCGGGCGATGCGCGCGGCCCAGCCCCGGAAGCGGTCGGCGTCGCCGGTGAAGGAGTCGAGGTCGCGGGCGATCTGCAGCCAGGCCTCGGAAGTGACGTCCTCGGCGTCGCCGTCCCCGACGAGAGTGCGCACGTATCCGAGCAGGCGTGGGTGCACGGCGCGGTACACAGTCCGGAACGCGTTCTCGTCGCCGTCCTGTGCCGCGAGCACCGCGGCGGTCAGCTCCGCGTCGTCCCCCAGCAAAGTCCCCAACCCGTTCACTGTCCTGTACGTGTGGCGCAAATCAGCACGTTACGGCTTTCAAGTACCTCTCGTCCACGAGTTGTACAACGAGCAACCAATCCTGCGCGGAGCGGGGTGTGACACAAAACGCACTCGGGGCGCTGACAGGGGTACGGGCTTGTCGCACGAGCCCGTGACGGATGGCGACCGGGGCCTCTCCTGTGGGGGGTGGCGGCCTCGGTCGTCCTCCCCCTTCCCCCCACCCTCGCACCTCCCGCCTCCGGCACCCGCCCGGGCCCCTCCCCTGCCTTCCGCTCCGCCCTTCTCGCCGCGCGTTTCTCGCCGCCCTCCTCGCGCCCCTCGCCGCGCCGGTACCGCGTCCCCGCTGTACGTTCCCCCTCTGCGCCGCCGCACACGGCGTCCGCGGCCACCGCGTCATCCTTTCGGCTCACTTCCGGGTGAAATCCCGGCATGGGTACGACATGCCCCGCCTCCCGTCGATAGCGTGGCGGGTACACCCGCGCCACGCCCCGAGGAGCCCCCTGCTGTCCAGCCCCCTTCCGGCACAGGCCCGCGGCGGCTCCGACCCTTCGCACGGCCCCGGACTCGCGCGGTTCAACGCCCTGTCCCCCGAAGCCGCCCGGTCGGTCCTGCTGCACTGCTGCGGAAGCCGCCGCTGGGCGCACCGGGTGGCCGTCCACCGCCCCTACCCCGACACCGGCGCGCTGCTCGCCGCCGCCGACGAGGCCTCGTACGACCTGTCGCAGGCCGATCTGTCGGAGGCGCTGGCCGGCGAGTCCTCGGAGGAGCTGGACCACGGAGCCCCGTACGCCGCCCTGCTGGCCCTCGACGCGGCGCACGCCGAGTACGAACGGAAATTCGGCCACGCCTTCGTGATCTGCCTGGACGGACACCCGCCGGAGGAGCAGGCGGACCAGCTGCTGGCCGCCATCCGGCGCCGCATGGGGCACGAGGTGGATGAGGAGCGCGCGATCTCCGCCGATGAGCTCCGTCGCGTCGCGCAGGCCAGACTGGCCGATGTGACACGCTGGCTGACCTCGGCGGATGGACCGTCAGCGGCGGAAATCGGACTATTCGCCCCTGTGGGATAGTCCGTCCGTGCCTGTTTGATCACACCGATGGCCCCCGCGCGAAGGAACCGACAAAGCGTCGCTACGATGTCCGGGGCCGGAGGACCGTACCCGGCCGGGCCCGACCGACAACGAAGCCGGCTGGCCCCCGCCCCGCTTCCGGAGGGTTTTCCGTGCCGGCTGGAACGTTGTACCGCGGCCGGGAAGGAATGTGGTCCTGGGTGGCTCATCGAGTCACCGGCGTCCTCATTTTCTTCTTCCTGTTCGTACACGTCCTCGACACCGCACTCGTCCGCGTCTCCCCCGAGGCGTACGACGATGTCGTGGCTACCTACAAGACTCCGATCGTCGCGCTGCTGGAGTACGGCCTCGTCGCCGCAATCCTGTTCCACGCGCTCAACGGTCTCCGTGTCATCGCAGTGGACTTCTGGTCCAAGGGCCCGCGCTACCAGAAGCAGATGCTCTGGACCGTCGTGAGCATCTGGATCGTGCTGATGGTCGGGGCGCTCTACCCCGTCCTGGGCCACGCCTACCTCGAACTGTTCGGGAAGTGACACGTATGTCTTCTGACACTTCTTCCGCCCAGGCCATCGGTGACGTGGAAGGCGCGAGCCTCTACGACACCGACAACCCGGCGCCGTACATCGAGGCCCCGCGCAAGCGGACGTCGAAGACCCCGCGCTCGACGCGCGGCAACTTCGAGATGGCCGCGTGGCTCTTCATGCGCCTGTCGGGCATCGTGCTCGTCGTCCTGGTCATCGGCCACCTGCTGATCCAGCTGGTGCTCGACGGCGGCGTCTCCAAGATCGGCTTCGCCTTCGTGGCCGGCCGCTGGGCGTCCCCGTTCTGGCAGATCTGGGACCTGCTGATGCTGTGGCTGGCGATGCTGCACGGCGCCAACGGCCTGCGCACCGTCATCAACGACTACGCGGAGCGTGCCAACACGCGGCTGTGGCTGAAGGGCCTGCTCTACACCGCCACGGTGTTCACCATCCTTCTGGGCACGCTGGTGATCTTCACCTTCGACCCGAACATCCGCTAGGCAACGGGGCTGAGGCGAAACCAATGAAGATCCACAAGTACGACACCGTCATCGTCGGCGCGGGCGGCGCGGGCATGCGCGCCGCCATCGAGGCGACGAAGCGCAGCCGCACCGCCGTGCTGACGAAGCTCTACCCCACCCGCTCCCACACGGGCGCCGCGCAGGGCGGCATGGCCGCCGCGCTGGCCAACGTGGAAGAGGACAACTGGGAGTGGCACACCTTCGACACGGTCAAGGGCGGTGACTACCTGGTCGACCAGGACGCCGCCGAGATCCTGGCGAAGGAGGCCATCGACGCCGTCCTCGACCTGGAGAAGATGGGCCTGCCGTTCAACCGCACCCCGGACGGCACCATCGACCAGCGCCGCTTCGGCGGCCACTCGCGCAACCACGGCGAGGCGCCGGTCCGCCGGTCCTGCTACGCCGCGGACCGCACCGGTCACATGATCCTCCAGACGCTGTACCAGAACTGCGTCAAGGAGGGCGTGGAGTTCTTCAACGAGTTCTACGTCCTGGACCAGCTCATCGTCGAGGTCGACGGCGTCAAGAAGTCGGCCGGCGTGGTCGCGTACGAGCTCGCCACCGGCGAGATCCACGTGTTCCAGGCCAAGGCCGTCATCTACGCCTCCGGCGGCACCGGCAAGTTCTTCAAGGTGACCTCCAACGCGCACACCCTCACGGGTGACGGCCAGGCGGCCTGCTACCGCCGCGGCCTGCCGCTGGAGGACATGGAGTTCTTCCAGTTCCACCCGACGGGCATCTGGCGCATGGGCATCCTGCTGACGGAGGGCGCCCGCGGTGAGGGCGGCATCCTCCGCAACAAGGACGGCGAGCGCTTCATGGAGAAGTACGCGCCGGTCATGAAGGACCTCGCGTCCCGTGACGTCGTCTCGCGCTCCATCTACACCGAGATCCGCGAGGGCCGCGGCTGCGGCCCGGCCGGTGACCACGTGTACCTGGACCTGACGCACCTGCCGCCGGAGCAGCTCGACGCCAAGCTCCCGGACATCACCGAGTTCGCGCGCACCTACCTGGGCATCGAGCCGTACACGGACCCGATCCCGATCCAGCCCACCGCGCACTACGCCATGGGCGGCATCCCGACCAACGTCGAGGGTGAAGTCCTGCGCGACAACACCACCGTCGTCCCGGGCCTGTACGCGGCCGGCGAGGTCGCGTGCGTGTCGGTGCACGGCGCGAACCGCCTGGGCACCAACTCGCTGCTGGACATCAACGTCTTCGGCAAGCGCTCGGGCATCGCGGCGGCCAGGTACTCGCAGGAGAACGACTACGTCGAGCTCCCCGAGAACCCGGCCTCCCTGGTCGAGGAGCAGGTCGAGCGGCTGCGCAGCTCGACCGGGAACGAGCGGGTCGCCGACCTGCGCCTGGAGCTCCAGGAGACGATGGACGCGAACGTGATGGTGTTCCGCACGGAGCAGACCATCAAGACCGCGGTCGAGAAGATCGCGGAGTTGCGCGAGCGCTACAAGAACGTGTCCGTCCAGGACAAGGGCAAGCGCTTCAACACGGACCTGCTGGAAGCCATCGAGCTGGGCAACCTGCTCGACCTGGCCGAGGTCATGGCCGTGTCCGCGCTCGCGCGCAAGGAGTCCCGCGGCGGTCACTACCGCGAGGACTACCCGAACCGCGACGACGTCAACTTCATGCGCCACACCATGGCGTACCGCGAGGTCGGAGCCGACGGCTCGGACTCGATCCGGCTCGACTACAAGCCGGTCGTCACGACCCGCTACCAGCCGATGGAGCGTAAGTACTGATGGCTACCCCGACCCTGGACAAGATGGAGGCGGCGGCCGCGGCCTCGCCGTACATCACGGTCACCTTCCGGATCCGCCGCTTCAACCCCGAGATCTCGGACGAGTCCCAGTGGCAGGACTTCCAGATCGAGATCGACCCGAAGGAGCGCGTGCTCGACGGTCTCCACAAGATCAAGTGGGAGCTCGACGGCACGCTGACCTTCCGGCGCTCCTGTGCGCACGGCATCTGCGGCTCCGACGCGATGCGGATCAACGGCAAGAACAGGCTCGCCTGCAAGACGCTGATCAAGGACATCAACCCGGAGAAGCCCATCACGGTCGAGGCCATCAAGGGCCTCACGGTGATGAAGGACCTCATCGTCGACATGGAGCCCTTCTTCCAGGCGTACCGGGACGTCATGCCGTTCCTGGTCACCAAGGGCAACGAGCCGACGCGCGAGCGCCTGCAGTCCGCCGAGGACCGCGAGCGCTTCGACGACACCACCAAGTGCATCCTGTGCGCCGCGTGCACGTCCTCGTGCCCGGTGTTCTGGAACGACGGCCAGTACTTCGGCCCGGCGGCGATCGTCAACGCGCACCGCTTCATCTTCGACTCGCGCGACGAGGCCGGCGAGCAGCGGCTGGAGATCCTGAACGACAAGGACGGCGTGTGGCGCTGCCGCACGACCTTCAACTGCACCGACGCGTGCCCGCGCGGCATCGAGGTCACGAAGGCGATCCAGGAAGTCAAGCGCGCCCTGATCACGCGCCGCTTCTGATCCCGCCCCCTTCGAAGGCCCCGCCCCCGGCAACCACCGCGGGGGCGGGGCCTTCGGCGTACCCGCCCCCCGTGGTGTCGGCGATCGCCCGCGGCCCCCACCGGCCCCTGAACGGACGCTCGTTGAGGGGACGGCGGCGCGACCGGCGTACGGCGGGCGGCGGCGCTGTGGAAGGATCGGCCGTATGAGCGAGCAGCAGCCCAACCCGTACGCGAGCGAGCCCGGGCAGGGCGGCCAGTCCGGCGTGCCCGGCCAGGGCGACTACAGGTGGGGCCCCGGCGACCCCAGTTACGGGTACCCGCAGGCCTACCCGGGAGCCCCGGCGTACCAGCCGACCATCGGCGGCCCCGGTCTTCCCGCCCCCTTCTACGCGCCCGGGCCGGGCGCCGGCCCCGGGCTGTCCCTCGGGGACATCACCATCGCCGGGGACCAGATCATCACCCCGTCGGGCACGATGCCGCTCAAGGGCGCCATGTGGAACGCGACCGACTTCTCGCGCACCGAGGAGAAGATCCCGACCCACGCGATCGTGCTGGCCATCGTCTTCGCGCTGTTCTGCCTCATCGGCCTGCTGTTCCTGCTGATGAAGGAGAAGGTCACCACCGGCTACATCCAGATCACCGTCACCAGCGGCGGCCGGCACCACTCCACGATGATCCCGGCGGTCGACGCGTACACGTACGCCTGGGTGATGACGCAGATCAACTACGCCCGCTCGCTCAGCCTCTGACCCTCCGCCGCCCGTGCGGGCGGCGCTCGTCGCCCCCGCGCCGGCCGTCGGCGGCACCCCGCGCCCTTCGCTTGAACTTGTTCAAAAATGGCCCTAGAGTCAACGACGTCAGCAGTTGAACACGTTCAAGAGGGCTGGGGACAATGGATCTCACCGTGGTCGCGTACGTCATCTACCTGCTCATCAGCATCGGCCTCACCGCTTGGGTGGCCCGCACCCTCAGCCGCAACGGCCGGGTCTTCATCGGCGACGTCCTCCAGGGGAACGAGAAGCTCGCCGACGCCGTCAACCAGCTCCTGGTGGTCGGCTTCTACCTCGTCAACATCGGCTTCGTGACGCTCTACCTCCGCTCGGGCGAGGACATCGTCAAGGCCCGCGACCTCTTCGAGACCCTGTCGGTCAAGCTCGGCGTCGTCCTGCTGGTCCTCGGGGTCATGCACCTCGGCAACGTCTGGGTGCTGAACCGGATGCGCCGCCGGGGCATCATGGAGCGCCGGCAGACCCCGCCGGTCGCTCCCCAGGGCTGGACCGTGCCGGCCGGGGCCTGAGCGATGACCTCCCCGGCAGCGGTCAAAGGACTGACCGTCCTCTACGACGCCCACTGCCCGCTGTGCGTGCACATCCGGCACTGGCTGATCGGACAGCCGTGGCTGGTCCCGCTCACCCTGGTCCCCGCCGCGTCGTACGAGGCGCGGCGGCGGTTCCCCGGGCTCGACCCCGCCTCGACGCTCAAGGAGATCACCGTCATCGGGGACTCCGGGCAGGTGTGGACCGGGACCGACGCCTTCATCATGTGCCTGTGGGCCCTGGTCGAGCACCGGCCGAAGGCCAACTGGCTCGCCACGCCCGCCGGACGGCCCTTCGCCCGGGCCGCGATGCACACCGCCGCGAAGTGGCGGCAGGCGGTGCGGACCGGGGATCACCCCCAGGGCCCGCAAGCACCGGCCTGTGACGACCAGTGCTCCGTGCCCGGATAGGCTCGTGCACCGTGACTGATCAGAAGGCTCCCAAGAGCGAGCAGACCCGCACGCTCATCCTCGAAACCGCGCTCCGCCTCTTCCAGGAGCGCGGTTTCGACAAGACGACGATGCGGGGTATCGCGAAGGAGGCCGGCGTCTCGGTCGGCAACGCCTACTACTACTTCGAGTCGAAGGAACACCTGGTCCAGGGGTTCTACGACCGGATCGGCGCCGCCCACCAGGCAGCGGTCAGGCCCATCCTCGACCACGAGAGCGACCTTCAGAAGCGACTCGCGGGTGTGCTCACGAGCTGGATGGACATCGCCGCCCCCTACCACGAGTTCGCCTCGCAGTTCTTCAAGAACGCCGCGGACCCGGAGAGTCCGCTCAGCCCCTTCTCCCCCGAGTCGGAACCGGCGCGCCAGGCCGCCATCGCCATCCACCGCGAGGTGCTGGCGGGCGCGAAGACCAAGGTGCCGGCCGAATTGGCCGACGTACTGCCCGAGCTGATGTGGCTCTCGCAGATGGGCCTGGTCCTGTACTGGGTCTTCGACCGGTCGCCGAACAGCGAGAAGACGCGGCGGCTCGCCGAGCGCGGTGCGCAGCTGACGACGCGCGGCATCGTCCTGGCCCGGTTCCGGGTGCTGCGGCCGCTGGTGCGGGAAGTGCACGAGCTGTTCGCGGACTTCCTGCCGGGCATGGCCCAGGCGACGACCTCCCGCAAGAAGGCCTCGGCCCCGGACCCGGACCCCGTCTGACGGCAGCCGCCCGAACGCGGCCGCCGGGCCCGGTCAGGCCTGGTACGAGGCGAGCTCGACGACGGTGATGTCCGACGGCGCCCCGACCCGGACCGGGGGCCCCCAGGCGCCGGCCCCGCGGGACACGTACAGCTGGGTGTCGCCGTAGCGCTCCAGCCCGGCGACGGTGGGGTTGGCCAGCTCGGCCAGGTAGTTGCCGGGCCAGAGCTGGCCGCCGTGGGTGTGGCCGGAGAGCTGGAGGTCGACGCCGTGCCGGACCGCGTCGTGGATGACGACGGGCTGGTGCGCGAGGAGGACGGCGGCGCGCGAGCGGTCGCGGTCGCCGAGGGCCGCGCCGAAGTCGGGGCCGCTGCCCTCGGCCTCGCCGGCGATGTCGTTCACGCCCGCCAGATCGAAGTGCGGAAGCGCGCGGCGGGCGTTCTCCAGCGGGTTCAGCCCGAGTTCGCGGACGTGGTCGACCCACTGCTCGGCACCGGAGAAGTACTCGTGGTTCCCCGTGACGAAGTACGTGCCGTGGCGGGCGCTGAGGTGGCGCAGCGGCTCGGCGGCGGGGCCGAGGTCGTGGACGTCGCCGTCCACGAGGTCACCCACGATGGCGATGAGGTCGGGCTGGGTGCGGTTGACGGTCTCGACGATGCGCTGCGCGTGGGCGCGGCCGAGGACCGGGCCGAGGTGGACGTCGCTGACGACGGCGATCCGGAAGCCGTGCGCGGCGCGCGGCAGCTTGGCCAGGGGGACGCGCACGCGCCGCACGCTCGGGCCGCGCAGCACCGTGTGGGCGCCGTTGCCGACGGTGGCGAGGGCCACCGCGGCGGCAGCCCCGCCGACCGTGCGCGCCACGAACCGGCGGCGGGTCAGGTCGCGCGCGGCGGAGTCGGTGGACCCTTCGGAGCCGACGGACGCGAGGGACGCCGTGGACACCGTCGACCCGGCCGCCGGGGCCGGCGCCGTCGACACGGAGGCCGTCGCCGCGGCGCCCGGGTCCCCGGCCGCGTCCCGCATCGCGGGACCCCCGGGGACGGTCTCCGGGACCGGTTGCGCGGCCGCGGCGGCCCCGTTCACCGCTCCGGGCGTCCGGTGGGCCAGACGGCGGAGCGACAACGCGCGGATCGGCTCCGCGACCAGCATCGTCAGGGTCAGGTACAGGAGCACCGCGAGCCACAGGAACCCGGGCCAGGACACCGCCTGCTGGAGCCGGAACGGCGCGCCGGCGCGGCCCGAGGTCAGGGCGGCCGCAGAGAGGACGGGCAGCACGATGGCCAAGGCCGTGCCGATGCGGCGGGGCAGCCCGCCGGGGGCGGTGGTGTCGCGGACCAGGCGGACCCACAGCCAGCGGTGCACCAGCACGAGCAGGGCGATCACCGCCGCCGCGATCAGTACGAAGAGCACGGCCTTCATGCCGAGGCCCCCTTGCCCGCGTCCGTCCCGGTACCTGGAGCGCGCCGCAGTGCCCGCACCCCGCGCAACCCGATCACACCCACGGCCGTCCCCAGGAGGAAGGACGTCACCGCGAGCGCCAGGTGCACCCAGAAGTAGGAAGTGGGATCGCCCGCCGCGTCAAACGCCAGGCCACTGCCGTTCTTCCACAGGTTCCGGACGAAAGACACCCAGATGAACCAGCTCCACACCCCGAAGGCGAGCAGGAACCACGAGGCGGTGCGGCTGAGTTTCATGCCCTCAGTATCGGATTCCTCGCCGGGGCGGACACGCCGGGGTGGGCTGTCCCGGCGGTGGTTGCGCCGAAATGGCCGCCCCGGGGCGCCGGAGTGGTCATCGGGATGTACTTTCACCTGCGTGTCTGTAAAGAAGACCGCACTGACGGTCCTGTCCGCCGCATTGCTGGTCCCCGGCATGCTGGTGGCCCCCGCGCACGGCGCGCCGACCCCCCCGGCCCCGCCGGCCGACGGCAAGGGCGGCCCGGTGAAGGCCCCGAAGGCCCCGGTCGCGGTCGTGCCCCCGGCGTCGATGTCCACGGTCGGCGGCTCACTGCTCGGCCGACCGGGTACCCAGGTCGACCTGCTGCCCGGGGCCCCCGCCCTGCCCACGAACCTGACGGGCCGGTCGTGGATCGTGGCGGACGCCGAGACCGGCGAGGTCCTGGCGGCGCACAACGCCCACTGGCGGCTGCCCCCGGCCTCCACCATGAAGATGCTCTTCGCGGACACCCTGCTGCCCAACCTCCCCAAGGACCGGGTCCACAAGGTCAGCGACCAGGACATGGAGGGCGTCGGCCCGGGCAGCAGTCTGGTCGGGGTCAAGGAGGACCACGAGTACAGCGTCCACGACCTGTGGCTCGGAGTGTTCCTGCGATCGGGCAATGACGCCGTGCACGTCCTCTCGGCCATGAACGGCGGCATCGAGAAGACCGTCAAGGACATGCAGGCGCACGCCGAGGAGCTCCAGGCCCTGGACACCCACGTCATCTCCCCGGACGGCTACGACGCCCCCGAGCAGGTGTCGAGCGCGTACGACCTCACCCTCATCGCCCGCTCCGGGTTGCAGAAGCAGGACTTCCGCGAGTACTGCGGCACGGTCGAGGCGAAGTTCCCGGGTCGGCAGGAGACCGGGAAGCCGCGCGACGCGTTCGAGATCCAGAACACCAACCGGCTG
Source organism: Streptomyces sp. NPDC055254 (assembly GCF_053606025.1). Taxonomy (NCBI): domain Bacteria; kingdom Bacillati; phylum Actinomycetota; class Actinomycetes; order Kitasatosporales; family Streptomycetaceae; genus Streptomyces; species Streptomyces sp. NPDC055254. Next base: position 56,677 of record NZ_JBSGQV010000002.1, read on the forward strand.
ATGACGGGCGCGGGCGGCATCTCCCCCTACAAGGGCATCGCCGGCGTGAAGAACGGCAACACCACCATGGCCGGCTCCACCTTCACCGGCGCCGCCCAGAAGGGCGACCGGAAGCTGCTGGTCACGGTGATGAACCCGGGCGCGGGCGGCGCAAACTCCGTCTACGAGGAGACCGCCGCGCTCTTCGACTGGGGTTTCGCCGCGGCCGGGAAGGTCAAGCCGGTGGGTGAGCTGGTGCCGCCGAAGAGCGCGGACACCACCCCCCACGGCTCCCCCGCCCAGTCGCACGAGAACAACCCGTTCGCGGGCGGCCCCGGCGCGAGCGGCGGCCTCGGTACGGCGCTGGGCGTCGCGGGCGGCGCTCTGGCCGCGCTGGCGGGCGGCGCCTTCGTGGTCAACCGCCGCCGGCCCCGGGGCCGGCGCGAAGCCGATGGGACCTGACCCGGTCCCCCGGCGGCCCGCGCTACGGCCGGGCCGCCGCCGGCTCCGGGTCCTCCGCGCCGTCGCCGTCCGCGTCGTCGCCGGTCGCGCCGTTGCCGGTCGCGTCATCGCCGGTCGCGTCGTCGCCGGTCGCGGTCCAGGCCGCGACGAAGAGCAGCAGTTTCGCCGTGAAGTTGATCCAGAGCAGCAAGGCGATCGGCACGCCGAAAGCTCCGTACATGCTCTTCGCGGCGACCTCCCGCATATAGCCGCTGAGCAGCAGTTTCAGCAGTTCGAAGCCCGCGGCCCCGATGAGGGCCGCCTGGATCAGGCGACCGCGCGGCGGTTCCACCCCGGGCAGCAGGGTCAGGACGTACAGCAGCAACAGGAAGGCCGCCAGCACGCCCACCAGGAAGGCGCCGCCGCGCAGCAGCGCGCCACCCGCGCCCTCCCTCGGGATGCCCAGCCACGCGGCGGACTTGCCGACGGCGCTGGCGCCGAAGATCGAGGCGGCGGCCGAGGCCAGGACCACGCCGCCGAGGCCGAGCAGCACGAGGGTGTCCTTGCCCTTGCGCGCGAACGGGTTCCCCTCGTCCTCGTCGTCCTTCTCCCACACCGCGCGCAGGCAGTCGCGCATCGCGCCGATCCATCCGATGCCGGTGAACAGCAGGACGGCGCCCGCGACCAGGCCGACGGTGCCCGCGTTGGCCACGAGGGCGTCGAGGTCCAACTGGTCGGAGATGCCCGGGACCTGCTCGGCGAGGCTCTTCTGCAACGTGTCCAGCTGCTCCTGGCTGAGCAGCGCGGCTCCGACGGCGGCGGCCACCGTGATCAGCGGGAAGAGCGCGAGGAAGCTGATGAAGGTGATCGCGGCGGCGAGCCGGCTCCAGTGCACGCGGTCGAGGCGCTCGTAGGAACGCCACCCGTGGGTGCGCATGAGACGGGCCGCCAGCGGCCCGATCACCGGGAGTTTCGTCAGCCAGTCCATGGAGTCACCGTAAATGAGCTGCCGGAAATAGCCAGGATTGTCGCATTCGGGGACTACGGTCGTCGATTGTGACTTTTCGCCCCACGGCTCGTCCGTTCCACACCCTCGTCCTGCGCGGGCTCAGGTACCGCGCCCGGCAGACCCTGCGACCGCTCCGTCAGGAGGGCCGCGCGCTCGGCCGCCCGGCCGCCTCGTCCGCCGGCGACCCGGGCTGTGCCGGAACGCCCGTCGGGCCGGTCCCGAAGGGGTACTCGCGCAGCTTGCGCCAGACCCCGTCCGAGCCCTGCTCGTAGAGCGCGAAGCCCTCGCAGACCCACTCCGCCGCGTACGCGCAGAGGGTCGTGGAGGCCAGGTCCATCGCCTCCTCGGAGATCCCGTGGGCGACCGTGACGTGGGGGTGGTACGGGAAGGCCAGCTCGCGGTCGAGCGGGCCGCCGGGGTCGCGCAGCTCGCCCTGGAGACGGGTGCACCCGGCGGCGCCCTCGACCACCTGGACGAAGACCACCGGCGACAGGGGGCGGAAGGTGCCCGTCCCGGCCAGCCGCATCCCGAAGGCCCGGAAGGACGCCGCGACCTGCGCGAGGTGGGCCCGGATCAGCGGCAGCCGGTCCGCCTCCACCTCGGTGGGCGGTACGAGGGTGACGTGCGTGGGGATGCCGTGCGCGGCGGCGTCCCCGAAGCCGGCGCGCAGCTGCTGGAGCTGGCTGCCGTACGGCTCCGGGACCGCGATCGAAACGCCGAGCGTTACGGTCCCCACGTATCTCTCCTCCGCTTGTCTGCTTGGAACGCTGCCGCCCCAGTGTGGCGGCAGTGCCCCCGGTCCCGCCAGGGCCGTCGGCCCCGGCTTGCGCCCGTCAGTGCTTGGCGGGCAGGAAACCGAGCCGGTCGTACGTCTGCGCGAGGGTCTCGGCGGCCACCGCGCGGGCCTTCTCCGCGCCCTTGGCCAGGATCGAGTCCAGCGTCTCCGGGTCGTCCAGGTATTCCTGGGTGCGCTGCTGGAAGGGTGTGACGAAATCGACCATCACGCCGGCCAGGTCGGTCTTCAGCGCGCCGTAGCCCTTGCCCTCGTACTTCTCCTCCAGGGCCGCGACCGTCTCACCCGTGAGGGTGGAGTAGATCGTGAGCAGGTTGCTGATCCCGGGCTTCTTCTCGGCGTCGAAGCGGATCTCCGCCTCGGTGTCGGTGACCGCGCTCTTGATCTTCTTCGCGGTGACCTTGGGCTCGTCGAGGAGGTTGATCAGGCCCTTGGGCGACGACGCCGACTTCGACATCTTGATCGCCGGGTCCTGGAGGTCGTAGATCTTCGCGACCTCCTTGACGATGTGCGCGGCGGGGAGCGTGAACGTCTGACCGAAGCGCTGGTTGAAGCGCTCGGCCAGGTCGCGGGTCAGCTCGATGTGCTGGCGCTGGTCCTCGCCCACGGGGACGGCGTTCGCCTGGTAGAGCAGGATGTCGGCGACCTGGAGGATCGGGTACGTGAACAGGCCGACGGTGGCGTTGTTGGCGCCCTGCTTGGCGGACTTGTCCTTGAACTGGGTCATCCGGCCGGCCTCGCCGAAACCGGTGATGCAGTTCATGACCCAGCCGAGCTGCGCGTGCTCGGGCACGTGGCTCTGGATGAAGAGCGTGCAGCGGTCCGGGTCCAGGCCGGCGGCGAGCAGCTGCGCGGCGGAGAGCCGGGTGTTCGCGCGGAGGTCCTTCGGATCCTGCGGCATGGTGATCGCGTGCAGGTCGACGACCATGTAGAACGCGTCGTGCGTCTCCTGGAGGGCGACGTACTGGCGGATGGCTCCGAGGTAGTTCCCGAGGTGGAACGAACCGGAGGTGGGCTGGATGCCGGAGAGCGCGCGAGGACGATCAGAAGCCATGGCCCCATTCTCTCAGGTGCGGCGGCTGACTCCGGCCCGCGCCGGCCGGAACCCTCCGGGTCGCGGAACCGGGTGAGGCGGGGATCACACCCCCCGCCCCACCGCCGTCCGGGCCCCGCCCACGTACCGGGCAGTAGCGGGGCGTCCGGATCCCGCCTCGGCCGAGCGACCGCTTTCCTCGCAGGAGGGTCGACCGCCCGGCGGGGGCGCGGGGTCCGCCGGGCGGGGCCCCGTTCCGCGGGCCCCGCCGGCGATGGGGGCCCGGGTCAGGAGAGGGGGAGGCCCGGGGCCGGGAAGGCGGCCATCAGGGACGCGACCTCCGCGCGGACCGCGGACAGGGCCGGCTCGTCCCCCTTCGCGGCCGCGTCGACCGAGCGCGAGATCCAGTCGGCGACCTGCGGCATGTGCTCGGCGGACAGGCCCCGCGACGTCAGCGACGGCGTCCCGATCCGCACCCCCGAGGGGTCGAACGGCTTGCGGGGGTCGAACGGGACCGTGTTGTAGTTCACCACGATCCCGGCCCGGTCCAACGCCTTCGCCGCGATCTTGCCCGGGACGTCCTTGCCCGTCAGGTCGATCAGGATCAGGTGGTTGTCGGTACCGCCCGAGACGAGGTCGAAGCCCCGCTCCAGCAGCGCCGCCGCCAGCGCCTTGGCGTTGGCGACGACCGCGTGCGCGTACGCGGTGAACGCCGGCTGCGCCGCCTCGTGCAGGGCCACCGCGATACCGGCGGTGGTCTGGTTGTGCGGGCCGCCCTGGAGGCCGGGGAAGACCGCCTTGTCGATGGCCTTCGCGTGCTCCTCGCGGCACATCAGCATCGCGCCGCGCGGACCGCGCAGCGTCTTGTGCGTGGTCGTGGAGACGACGTCCACGTGCCCGACCGGGGAGGGGTGCGCGCCGCCCGCGATCAGGCCCGCGATGTGGGCCACGTCCGCGACCAGGATCGAGCCCGCCTCCGCGGCGATGGACGCGAAGGCCGCGAAGTCGATGGTCCTCGGCAGGGCGGTACCGCCACAGAAGATGATCTTCGGGCGTTCGGCCAGGGCCAGCTCGCGCACCGCGTCGTAGTCGATCAGCCCGGTGTCGGCCCGGACGCCGTACTGGACGCCGCGGAACCACGAGCCCGTCGCCGAGACGCCCCAGCCGTGGGTGAGGTGCCCGCCCATCGGGAGGGCCATGCCCATCACCGTGTCGCCCGGCTTCGCGAAGGCCAGGTACACCGCCAGGTTGGCCGGGGAGCCGGAGTACGGCTGGACGTTGGCGTGGTCCACGCCGAACAGGCCCTTCGCCCGCTCCACCGCGAGGGCCTCGACGCGGTCGATGTTCTGCTGGCCCTCGTAGTAGCGGCGGCCGGGGTAGCCCTCGCTGTACTTGTTCTGCAGCACGGTGCCCGAGGCTTCGAGGACGGCAGCGGAGACGTAGTTCTCACTGGGGATCAGGCGGAGCGTCTCCGCCTGGAGTACTTCTTCCGCAGCGACGTAGGACGCCAGTTCGGGGTCGGTCGCGGACAGGGCGGGATGGCGGCTCGCGGACATGCGGGCTCCTCCGGGGTCGATGTGATCGGTACCCCGCGAGGCCCAGGCGAGCGGCCCTGTGTGCGGTCGAGCGCGCACGACTCCCCCGGAGTTGGTTCTCCGTACGCCAGTCGCCGTGCGTACCGCCCACCTTAGCGGGCGCGTCACGGGAGAGGTTTCTGCGTCCGGTATACGAGCGACGATAAGAAGGTGACGCCACTCTCGTCACCGGCTCACCCGGCAAGACCGACGATCGGAGACCCCGTGTCGACAACTGCTGATGCCATCCGTTCCACCGAGGCGCACAGCGCGCACACTTATCACCCGCTGCCCGTGGTCGTCGCCTCCGCGGAGGGCGCGTGGATGACCGACGTGGAGGGCCGCAGGTACCTCGACATGCTCGCCGGGTACTCGGCGCTCAACTTCGGGCACGGCAACCGCCGCCTGATCGACGCGGCCCGGGCCCAGCTGGAGCGGGTGACACTGACGTCGCGGGCCTTCCACCACGACCGGTTCGCCGACTTCTGCGCCGAACTCGCCGCGCTCTGCGGCAAGGACATGGTGCTGCCCATGAACACCGGGGCGGAGGCCGTGGAGACGGCCGTCAAGACCGCCCGCAAGTGGGGCTACGAGGTCAAGGGGGTGCCGGACGGGCACGCCAAGATCGTGGTCGCCGCCGACAACTTCCACGGGCGGACCACCACGATCGTCTCCTTCTCCACCGACCACGAAGCGCGCGACCACTTCGGGCCCTACACCCCGGGCTTCGAGATCGTGCCCTACGGCGACCTCACCGCGCTCGCCCGCGCGGTCACCGAGAACACCGTCGCCGTACTGCTGGAGCCGATCCAGGGCGAGGCCGGGGTGCTGGTGCCGCCGCCCGGGTACCTGAGCGGCGTACGGGAACTGACGCGCGAGCGGAACGTCCTTTTCATGGCGGACGAGATCCAGTCGGGGCTCGGCCGCACCGGCCGGACCTTCGCCTGCGAGCACGAGGGCGTCGTCCCGGACGTGTACATCCTCGGCAAGGCCCTCGGCGGCGGGGTGGTGCCCGTGTCGGCCGTCGTCGCCGACCGGGACGTGCTCGGCGTGTTCCGCCCCGGCGAGCACGGGTCCACCTTCGGCGGGAACCCGCTCGCCTGCGCCGTCGCCCTGGAGGTCGTGGCGATGCTCCGGACCGGCGAGTACCAGCAGCGGGCCGCCGAGCTGGGCGACCACCTGCACCGGGAGCTGGGCCTGCTGGTCGGCGGGGGCGGCGTGACCGCCGTCCGCGGGCGCGGCCTGTGGGCGGGGGTGGACATCGACCCGGCCCGCGGGACGGGCCGGGAGATCTCCGAGAAGCTGATGGAGCTGGGCGTCCTGGCGAAGGACACCCACGGGTCCACGATCCGGCTGGCCCCTCCGCTGGTGATCAGCAAGGAGGACCTGGACTGGGGGCTGGAGCAGCTCCGGTCCGTCCTGGTGTAGCGGCGGCCGCCGCTACAGGATGACGTGGGGCAGGAAGCGGGCGTACTCGTCCGTGACCGGCCCCGCGGACTCGCGGATGCCGAGCCCCGCCGCCTCGTCCTCGACGACCCACGCGCCGAGCACCACCCGGTTGCCGTCGAAGTCGGGCAGCGGGGCGAGGCCCTGGAAGCAGTACCGCTCCCCCTCCTGGGGGACGAACGGGTCCGCGCCGTCCGCCGCGTGGAGGGTCACCCCGGCGCCCTCGCGGCCGAGCAGCGGCTTGGCCGCGTAGCCCGAGGACCCCGGCTCGGCCAGCTCGCGCGGACCGTCGAGGTAGGCGGGCAGCAGGTTGGGGTGCTCCGGGAAGAGCTCCCACAGGATCGCCAGCAGCGCCTTGTTGGACAGCAGCATCTTCCACAGCGGCTCGATCCAGCAGGTGGTGCCGGAGCCGCCGCCGTGGTCGTACGTGTCGAGGACCTGCGGGGCGAACTGGTCCGTGGCCATCCACTCCCACGGATAGAGCTTGAAGCAGCTGCGGATGAAGCGGAGCTTCTCGTCGACGAACCGGCCGGACAGGCTGTCCCAGCCGATCTGCTCGACGGACAGGGCCTGCGTGTCGAGTCCGGCCTGCTCGGCGGTCTCCTGGAGGTAGGCGACCGTCATCAGGTCCTCGCCCAGCTCGTCGCTCTCGGAGTGCGCGAAGTGCACGGGGCCCGGCGGCAGCAGTTCCGCCTGCCGGCGCCAGGCGTCGACGAGCCGCTCGTGGAGGGAGTTCCACTGGTCGGCGCCGGGGAAGCGCTCCTCCATCCAGAACCACTGCGGACTGGCCGCCTCCACCAGGGAGGTCGGGGTGTCCGCGTTGTACTCCAGCATCTTGGCCGGGCTGCCGCTGCCGTCGTAGCGCAGGTCGAACCGGCCGTAGAGGGAGGGCTGTTCGGCGCGCCGCCGCCAGGACTCGGCGATCCGGGCCGCCAGCACGGGGTCGGTGATGCCGAGGTCGGCGAAGCGGTCCCGCTCGACGATGTGCGCGGCCGCGGCCAGGCACATGGCGTGCAGCTCCTCGACGACGTTCTCCAGGGCCTCGACCTCGGGGAGCGTGAAGGAGTAGTACGCGCTCTCGTCCCAGTAGGGGCGCAGGGTGTCGTCGGGGTAGCGGGTGAGGGGGTAGATCAGCCCCTGTTCCTCGACCGTCTTCTGCCAGTCTGGGCGGGGCTCGATGGTGTGCCGCTTCATCGGTGTGCAGTTCCCTCGGGTTCTGGGGGTGCTGGAGCGTCCGGTCGCGGGGCTCCCGGGGTGCCTCAGCCGCCGCTGGAGCCGGAGCTGCTCTTGCCGAGGCCGTTGCGGGTGACGGCCGACTTGTCGAAGCTGCCGCCGGAGACCTTGCCGGCGACGACCGTGCCGCCGTAGTAGTGCGAGCCGCGGCCGCCGCTCTTGCACTCCTTGTTGTTGAGCTTCTCCAGCGTGGTGCGCGACGCGCAGCGCTTGTCCGGCTCGTCGCTGCTGCCGCAGGCGACGAGCGTGGCCGCGAGCAGTCCCATTCCGCCGAGCGCGACGGCTCCGGAACGCATCCGACGCTGGTTGGTGCTGGTGCTGTCCATGTCTGCTGCTCCCCCTAGTGGCGTGCTGCGGACAGACTAGAGCGGCGCCCCCGGCCGATGGAATCCGGACGCCGTGAGATCCGTGACCTACAGTCACTTCGTGCTTATTGGGATGGTTTGCGCGCTCGGCGCGGCGGTCTGTTTCGGTACGGCGTCCGTACTGCAGGCGATGGCGGCCCGCGCGGCGGAGCCCGGCACGGGGTCCGGGGTGGACCCGGCGCTCCTGCTGCGGGCCCTGCGCCAGTGGCGGTACCTGGCCGGTCTGGCACTGGACGGGGCCGGGTTCGTCCTCCAGATCGTCGCCCTGCGCCACGTCCCGATCTACGCGGTCGGCGCGGCGCTGGCCGCCAGCCTGGCGGTCACGGCGGTGGTCGCGGCGCGGCTGCTGCGGATCCGGCTGTCCCGTACGGAGTGGGGCGCCGTGGGGGTGGTCTGCGCGGGCCTGCTGATGCTGGGACTCGCGGCCGGCGAGGAGGGCGAGGGCACCGGTTCGCCCGCACTGGAGCTGGGGCTGCTGGTGGTGGCGGTACTGGTGCTGCTGGTGGGAGCGGCGGCGGGGCGGCTCCCGGACGGTCCGCGCGCCCTGACGCTGGGTCTGGCGGCCGGGACGGGCTTCGGCGTGGTGGAGGTCGCGGTGCGACTCATCGACGGGTTCTCCGCGGAGGAGCTGCGCAACCCGGCCCTGTACGCGCTCCTGCTCGGCGGTGGCGCGGGCTTCCTGCTCCTCACCTCGGCGCTGCAGCGCGGCTCGGTGACGGCGGCGACGGCCGGCATGGTGCTCGGCGAGACGATCGGCCCGGCGGTGGTGGGCGTGGTCTGGCTCGGCGACCGCACCCGCGAGGGCCTGGCCTGGCTCGCCGTCCTGGGCTTCGCGGTCGCCGTCGCCGGCGCCCTCGCCCTCGCCCGCTTCGGCGAACCCCCGCCCGCGGTGGCCCCCGCCGCCGACCCCGCCGACCCCTCAGGCCCGGACGGCCTGTGAGGCGCGGAGCCCGGGGAGCCGGCGACCCGCCCCGGCCCGGTGCCCGGACGGAAGCCGAAAGGCCCCGGCGCGGTGCGCCGGGGCCTTCGGGTTCAGCTGTGCCGCTCGGCCGGTCAGATCAGGCCGAGCTCGCGGACCGCGTCGCGCTCCTCGACGAGCTCCCGCACGGACGCGTCGATGCGCGCACGGGAGAACTCGTTGATGTCCAGGCCCTGGACGATCTCGTACGCACCGTCGCGGGTGGTGACGGGGAAGGACGAGATGATGCCCTCCGGGACGCCGTAGGAGCCGTCCGACGGGATGCCCATGGAGGTCCAGTCGCCCGCGGCGGTGCCGTTCACCCAGGTGTGCACGTGGTCGATGGCGGCGTTGGCGGCCGAGGCGGCCGAGGACGCGCCACGGGCCTCGATGATCGCGGCGCCGCGCTTGGCGACGGTCGGGATGAAGGTGTCGGCGAGCCACAGCTCGTCGTTCACGACCTCGGCGGCGTTCTTGCCGGCGATCTCCGCGTGGAAGACGTCCGGGTACTGGGTGGCCGAGTGGTTGCCCCAGATGGTCAGGCGCTTGATGTCGGTGACATCGGCGCCGGTCTTCTTGGCGAGCTGCGAGATCGCGCGGTTGTGGTCCAGGCGGGTCATCGCGGTGAAGCGCTCGGCCGGTACGTCCGGGGCGGCGGCCTGCGCGATGAGCGCGTTGGTGTTGGCCGGGTTGCCCACGACCAGGACCTTGATGTCGTCCGCGGCGTGGTCGTTGATGGCCTTGCCCTGCGGCTTGAAGATGCCGCCGTTGGCGGAGAGCAGGTCGCCGCGCTCCATGCCCTTGGTGCGCGGGCGGGCGCCGACGAGCAGCGCGACGTTGGCACCCTCGAAGCCCTGGTTCGGGTCGTCGAAGATGTCGATGCCCTTGAGCAGCGGGAAGGCGCAGTCGTCGAGCTCCATGGCGGTGCCCTCAGCGGCCTTCATGCCCTGCGGGATCTCCAGAAGCCGGAGCTTCACCGGCACGTCCGCGCCGAGGAGGTGACCGGACGCGATGCGGAAGAGCAGGGCGTAGCCGATCTGGCCGGCGGCGCCGGTGACGGTGACATTCACGGGAGTGCGGGTCATGGCCTTCTCCGTTAGACAGCTGGCGGTGGGGCGTCCCTGCCCCATGTGCTGGGCCCCAAGTGCTGGGAGGACGCCGCTCCCCTGTCCTGTGAATCTTGACGTGAAGAGACATCCGCGGTCAGGCTATCCGACCCGGGCGGGGGTCGACCCCCCGCCCGGTGTGGTGCGCGGCACACGCGATCCGCGGGTTCGAAGGTCCACGGGCGGGATCGGCCCTGCTTTCAGGGCTCGCCGGCACCCTCCGGGGCCACTCCACCAGGTGGATCCGGCCCACCCGGTGTCCTTCGATCGACTTGACGCACGCGTTCGCCGCGCGGCCGACCGGCACGGCGTCGAAGCAGGCGAAGGCGAGGAACTGACGCTGCGCCACCCCGGCTGCGCCGCGCATCGTGCGGGCCGACCCGGAGGAGGCCGCGCCCCGGCCCGGACGGCGCCGTCCGTTACCGGACGGTGAAGCGGACGGCGCTCTCCAGGAAGGGGATCTCCAGCCACGGCTTGGGCGCGGCGATCACCAGGGCGAGCAGGGTGATCGCGACCCCCAGCAGCCCGTACGTGACCATGTCCGTGAAGCGGGAGCGCACCGCGAGCATCCCCACCGAGGGGAGCAGCCGCCGCAGCACGGAGGCCGCGATCAGGGCGATCCCGATCGTCAGGCAGCCGATCCGGGGGTGCCCCACGGCCGTGGCCAGCAGCCCGGCCGCCGTCGCCGTCAGCACGGCGAGCATCGGCCACTGGCGGGCCGGCGCGGAGACCGCGCCGCTGATGGCGCGGCCGCTGCCTTCGGGGCGGGCGGTGGTCCGGGTGACGGACGGGAAGCGGCGCGACCGCGCGGCGCCCCCGGGCGCCTCCGGGCGGGCGGTGTCGCCCGGCCCGGCGGGGGCGCCGGCCGCGCCGTCGGCCGGCAGGTCCGCCGGTCCCGCGTCGGGGTCAGCCTTCACCGATGGTCCGTTCCGCCGCCTCGACGACGTTCACGAGCAGCTGCGCCCGGGTCATCGGACCGACGCCGCCCGGGTTGGGGGAGATCCAGCCGGCCACCTCGGCGACGCCGGGGTGCACGTCGCCCACGATCTTCCCGCTCTCGTCGCGGCTGACGCCGACGTCGAGGACGGCCGCGCCCGGCTTCACGTCCTCGGGCTTGACCAGGTGAGGCACGCCCGCCGCCGCGACCACGATGTCCGCCCGGCGCAGCAGCCCGGACAGGTCGCGCGTACCGGTGTGGCACAGCGTCACGGTGGCGTTCTCGGATTTGCGGGTCAGCAACAGACCGATCGAGCGTCCGACGGTGATGCCGCGGCCGAGGACGACGACGTGCGCGCCGTTGATCTCGACCCCGTGGTGGCGCAGCAGTTCGACGATCCCGTACGGGGTGCAGGGCAGCGGACCCGGCTCGTTCAGCACCAGCCGGCCGAGCGAGGTGGGGTGCAGGCCGTCGGCGTCCTTCGCCGGATCCATCAGCTCCAGGATCCGGTTGGTGTCGATGCCCTTGGGCAGCGGCAGTTGGACGATGTAGCCCGTGCACCGGGGGTCGGCGTTGAGTTCGCGCACGACCTCCTCGATGTCCTCCTGGGAGGCGGTCGCGGGCAGTTCGCGCTGGATGGAGGCGATGCCGACCTCGGCGCAGTCCTTGTGCTTGCCGTTGACGTACCAGCGGCTGCCCGGATCGTCACCGACCAGGACGGTGCCGAGGCCGGGGGTGATGCCCCGGGCCTTCAGGGCCGCCACACGGGCGGTCAGTTCGGACTTGATCGCGGCGGCGGTGGCCTTGCCATCGAGAATCTGGGCGGTCATGGACCCATCCTCCCGGATGGAGTGGTCCTGGTTCCAGTCAAGGGCCTCGACGGACTGCTCGGTTCATTGCACTTGCACAACGAGTGACCCTCCCCGCGCCAACCAACTGGACAAGTCCTGCCCGGGCGGACGACGATGCAGGAAAGAGTGCCGCGGGCAGTGCCGGGGGGCGGACCGCAAGTCGCAGAGTTCCTCCACGCGTGTTGCCGTGCGTCCCCGCACTTCTACGGAGGAACACCGCAAGATGAGCTTCGGCGACCCGAACAACCCGTACGGACAGCAGCAGCAGCCCCAGGCCCCGCAGGGCCAGCCCGGCTACGGCTACCCGCAGCAGGCCCCGCAGGGCGTCCCCGCCCAGGGCGGCTACGGCTACCCGCAGCAGACCGCACCGACCGGCCCCGGCGGCTACCCGGGCGCCCCGGTCACGATGCCCGGTGGCGTCAAGGCCGCCCGCGTCATGCTGTGGGTGATCGCCGGTCTCCAGATCGTCGGCATCGCGCTGCTGGCCCTGGCCGTGGTGGCCCTCGACAAGCTCAAGGACGACCCGTCGCTCCAGGCGACCGAGGGCTTCGACACCTTCAACCAGTTCGGCTCCGGCGTGCTGTACGCGCTGATCGCGCTGGCCGTGGTCTTCATGGTCGCGTCCGTCGTGTTCGCGCTGCAGATCGGCAAGGGCGGCAGTGGTGCCCGCATCGGCATCATCGTGTACGCCGCGTTCGGCATCCTGCTGAGCCTGTACCCGTTCTTCCCGCTCAGCCTGATCCACCTGGTGCTGCTCATCCTGGTCATCGTCTTCGTGGCGAAGTCCGACGGCGCCGCCTGGTTCAACCGCGCGCGTCACTGACCTCAGGTCGCGGTCCCACCGCAGTACGGCGAAGGCCGCGTCCCGCAGTGCGGGACGCGGCCTTCGCCGTTTGCTCGGGACCGGGGCGGTCAGTGGAAGAAGTGGCGGGTCCCGGTGAAGTACATCGTCACGCCGGCCTTCTGCGCGGCCTCGACGACCTGCTGGTCCCGGACCGAACCGCCCGGCTGGACGACGGCCTTGATGCCCGCGGCGGTCAGGATCTCCAGGCCGTCCGGGAAGGGGAAGAACGCGTCCGAAGCGGCGTACGAGCCCTGCGCGCGCTCGGCGCCCGCCCGCTCGACGGCGAGCTTCGCGGAGTCGACGCGGTTGACCTGGCCCATGCCGACACCGACCGAGGCGCCGTCCTTGGCCAGCAGGATCGCGTTGGACTTGACGGCCCGGCAGGCCTTCCAGGCGAAGGCGAGCTCGGCGAGTTCGGCCGGGGACAGCGCGTCACCGGTGGCCAGGGTCCAGTTCGCCGGGTCGTCGCCCTCGGCCTGGAAGAGGTCGCTGTGCTGGAGCAGCGCACCGCCGCTGATCGGCTTGAGGTCGCCCGGCTGGTGCGGGGTGCCGTCCACCTTCAGGACCCGGATGTTCTTCTTCTTGGCCAGGACCTCGACCGCGCCGTCCTCGTAGGCGGGGGCGGCGATGACCTCGGTGAAGATCTCGGCGACCTGCTCGGCGAGCTCGACGGTCACCGGGCGGTTGACGGCGATGACGCCGCCGAAGGCCGACAGCGGGTCGCAGGCGTGCGCCTTGCGGTGCGCGGCGGCCACGTCGTCGCCGACCGCGATCCCGCACGGGTTGGCGTGCTTGATGATCGCGACGCAGGGCTCGTCGTGGTCGTAGGCGGCGCGGCGGGCGGCCTCGGTGTCCACGTAGTTGTTGAAGGACATCTCCTTGCCGTGCAGCTGCTCGGCATTGGCGAGCCCGTCCGGCCGGCCGTCCGTGTACAGGGCGGCGGCCTGGTGCGGGTTCTCGCCGTAGCGCAGGGTCGACTTGCGGTCCCAGGCGCCCGCCAGAAACTCGGGCAGCACGGCCTCCGGCTCCGGCGCGTACGCGTTCGTGAACCACGAGGCGACGGCCACGTCGTAGGCGGCCGTGTGCTGGAAGGCCTCGGCCGCGAGCCGCTTGCGGGCGGTGAGGTCGAAGCCGCCGTTCTTCACCGCGTCGAGGACGTCGGCGTAGCGGGCCGGGCTGGTGACGACCGCCACGGAGGGGTGGTTCTTGGCGGCGGCGCGGACCATCGAGGGGCCGCCGATGTCGATCTGCTCGACGCACTCGTCCGGGGTGGCACCCGACCGGACGGTCTCCCGGAAGGGATAGAGGTTGACGACCACCAGATCGAAGGGCTCCACGCCCAGCTCGGCGAGCTGCCGGCGGTGGTCCTCCAGGCGCAGGTCGGCGAGGATGCCGGCGTGCACGCGGGGGTGCAGGGTCTTGACCCGGCCGTCCAGGCACTCGGGGAAGCCGGTGAGCTCCTCGACCTTGGTGACGGGCACGCCCGCCGCGGCGATCTTCCCGGCGGTGGAGCCGGTGGAGACGAGCGCGACGCCCGCTTCGTGCAGGCCGCGGGCCAGCTCTTCCAGTCCCGTCTTGTCGTAGACGCTGACGAGCGCACGCCGGATCGGCCGCTGGGTCGTGGTCGGGTCGTTGCTCTCTACGGCGGTCACTGGATTGTTACCTTTCGTCCCTCAATGCGGTAGCCGTGCCGGGCCAGGCGCCCCACGACGTCGACGAGCAGCTGGCGCTCGACTTCCTTGATGCGCTCGTGCAGAGCGGCTTCGCCGTCCTCGTCCCGGACCTCGACCACACCCTGGGCGATGATCGGACCGGTGTCCACGCCGCCGTCCACGAAGTGGACGGTGCACCCGGTGACCTTCGCGCCGTAGGCGAGGGCGTCCCGTACGCCGTGGGCGCCCGGGAAGGAGGGGAGGAGGGCGGGGTGGGTGTTGATGAACCTGCCGCCGAAGCGGTCGAGGAACGCCTTGCCCACGATCCTCATGAACCCCGCCGAGACGACGAGGTCCGGTGCGTACGCCTCGGTCGCACCGGTGAGGGCGGTGTCCCACTCCTCGCGGCTGCCGTAGGCCTTGACCGGGCACACGAAGGTGGGGATGCCCGCCTTCTCGGCCCGCTCCAGGCCCGCGATGTTCTCGCGGTCGGCCCCCACGGCGACGATTTCGGCGCCGAAGCCCTCGGCTCCGCCGGGGTGGGCGGCGATGGCGTCGAGCAGGGCCTGGAGGTTGGTGCCGGAACCGGAGACCAGCACGACCAGGCGGGAGACGGCCATGGGAGGCCCTTTCTCGCGGGATTTGCGGCGTTCGTCTTGTGTGGTCATACGAAACTTCGGGGTACCGATATACGGGGGACCATACGAAGCCACCGACCGCCTGCAACGATACCGGCACACCGGACGGCCCCCGAGGGACGGGGGGACGGGCGAGGGGTAGCGTCTGGCCTACACGCCTCAACAGGCCGCACCTCGCCACGACGTCGCCCGCGACGTCCATGACACAGGGGAAGAAACACACCCGATGCCGGACCGCCGCCAGCCCGACTCCCCCACCGACGACAACCCCTTCGCGGCGCCCCCGGAAGGCCGGCCCGACCAGCCGTGGCAGCCGCGCGGCGGTGACGGCGGTGGCGGTGACAACCCGAAGGACCCCGACGGCCAGGGCCCGGGCGGCCGGGGCGGCCCGGCGCGCTGGGACCCCACCGACCCGATCCAGCGGCGGGCCCGGTACGCGCTGCTGGCCGGCATGTGGGGGTTCTTCTTCGGGATCTTCGGCATCCCCTCGGTGGGACTGCTGCTGGGCGCGCTCGCCCTGTACTGGGGGATCAGCGCGCTGCGCGGCAAGCCGACGGCCGCGGAGGCGGGCGCAGCGGGCGGTTCGGGTACGGCCGCGGGAACGGGATCCGGTACGGGCACGGCCGGCGCGGGTGCGGCTCCGGCCCGGGGCGGTCTGGCCGCGCTGGGCGACGCGGCCCGGCCCCAGCGGACGGCGGCGGTGAGCGGGCTGGTCACCGCTTCGCTGGCGATCCTGCTGGCCATGAGCTCGTACGCGCTGCAGCTCGCGTACAAGGACTTCTACGTCTGCCGGGACGACGCCCTCACGAAGACGGCGGAGTTCCAGTGCAATGACCTGCTCCCGGACAACGTCGTCGGCGACGTCCTGAAGGTCCGCCAGTAGTCCCCGCTCCCCCCTGCCGCCGCGTCCCGCTGTCCCGCTCCCGCCCCCGCCCGCACCTCAGGCCGGGGGCTTGCGGCGTGCCAGCACCCGGACGCCCGTCACCGACGGCGCGAGCGGCGGCGCGGCGGGCGACGGCGCGGGCTGCGCGGCCGCGGGCTCCGCGGGGACCGGTACCGGCGGCAGGTCCAGGCCGGTCCCGGGCAGGACGGTCACCGTCCGGCGCTGCGGCCGGCGCGGGGCGGTGGCCGGGGCCGTCGTACGGGCCTCGCCCGCGGACGGGGCCGTCGGAGGCGCCGTGGCCGGCCGGGGTTCGGGCGGCGCCGGGGGACCGCCGACCGCGGGGGTGCCGACCGGGACCGCGAGGGTGCCCGGGACCGCGGCGGTGCCCGGGACCGCGGGGGTGCCCGTCGGGTCCGGGGTCTTCGGGAGGTCGATGACCTTCGGGATCTCCGGAACCAAGGTGCCCGCCGCCTTGCGCAGGGCCTCCCAGCGGATCTCCCGCACGCCGCTGTCGTGCCAGCCGTCGTCCGGCGGAAGGTCCGCGTCCGGGCCTGCGAGCCCGTGCGCGGGGCGGTTGCGCCAGGCGTGCACGGCGACCGCCACCGACACCGCCGGCGCCAGGGTCCAGCCGAAGGCCGCCGCGCCCGCGGCCCACCACACCGGCCCGAAGTCGGCCAACTCCCGCGAACCGAGCGGCCCCGAGGCCGCCGCCGCGAGTCCCGTCATCGCCAACCCGCAGACCAGCGCACCCAGGGCCGCCGTGAAGGCGGTCTCCCCGTACGAGACCTCGCGCGCCCGGCGCACCGCGAACCACCCGACCACCAGCCCGGCGACCAGCGGCACGCCGGCGGTCGCCCAGGTCAGCGCGGTCCCGGGCCCTTCGGGCGGGAGCGCGGCCAGCAGCGGGAAGCGGGGCAGCGCGGGCGAGCCGTCGAAGCCGAACGGAGTGGCGGACGCGCCCGTACCGAGGTCGAAGCCGGGCCCGAGCGCGTAAGCCGCGCCCCACACCATGGCGTTCGGGATCAGCGCCAGGGCGAGAAGCAGGACCGCGAACCGGCCCGACCACACTCCGGTCAACTCCAGGAACGACTCCTGGACCTCCGCCCCGTGCCACGCGAGCGAGGCTCCGACGAGCAGGACACCGCCGCCCAGGAGTACGAGGGTCCCGCCCGCCCCCGCCCGGAGCGCCAGCGCGTACCGGGGGCGTGCGACTGCCCTCCGTACGCCCGCGGGGAGCCGGTCCGTGAGGGGCCCGAGCGGACGGCCCCGGGCCGCCCACACCCCGCCGGCGGCGGCGAGCACGGCGACCAGCGGCACGTGCCAGGCCGCGCTGAGCGGGTCCGCGGGCATGGGGCCGCCCGCCGCGTACACCGTGGCCAGGGCTCCGACGGCCAGGTATCCGCAGAGCACGGCCGAGAAGACCGCCGCGGCGGGCAGCGTCGCCTCGTCCTCCTCGTCGCAGACGCTGCCGAGCCGTGCGGCGCGCCGCACGAGCAGCACGGGCAGTGCGACGAGGAGCAGCGGCGTCACGCCCACGGGCGCGGGCACCCCGGACAGGGTCTCGTAGCGCACGAGCTCCGTCCCGTGGGCCAGCAGCCACAGTCCGGCGGCGAGGTGCAGGGCTCCGCCGGGACCGCTGTCGGGGTACGGGGAGCTGATCCACAACACGATGACGAGCACGGCGAGGAAGCCGAGCCCGAGGCCCGCCGCCACGGCGCCGGCCGCCACGCACGCGGCGGCGGCCGGGGAGCGGCGCCGCCCACGGGCCGGCGGGGCCGCGGAGGAGGAGGTCCCGCGTTCGGTCACTTGGGTCACCCCGCCATGGTGCCAACGACACGCGCTATGGGCGGGTAACAGGCGAATGCCCGTGGTGTCGCTCAAGATACGCTTATGTACTTTTTCGCCCAGGGCTACCGGGTCGCGGGGAGTGTGGCATGACACAGAGCGTCGGAACGGGCTCCGCTCCTGCCTCCGAGCCGGGACTGCCCGCCCCGAAGGAGTGCCGCAGACTGCGCGAGGCGGCCGCCCTGACGTACGAGGACGTGGCGGCTGCCGTGGACGTGGCCCGGGGCACGGTCCGCTCCTGGGAATCGGGCCGCACGGTACCCCGGGGCCGCAAGCGGACGGCGTACGCGCAGTTCCTGGCGCGCCTCGCCGCCGCCGAACCCTCCGCGGCGGCGGCCGCGGAGCGGTCCGGACCACCGTTCCCCGACCGGGCCGGTACGGCCGTCCCCGCCGACGGAGCCGGGGCGGCGGCTCAGGCGGAGCCGGCCGGCACCGAGGCGGACGCGACGGCGGGCGGCAGCACCGCGCTGCGGGCCATCGGGGCCGTCCGTGCCTTCGCCTCCGGCAGTGCGGCGCGGCCGGTGAGCCCCCGGACCCGGCCCAGGTCCGCGGCGAAGCGGGCCGCCAAACCCCCCGTCGGGATGCCCCGCCACGAGGTCAAGACCCCGGCCCGGGCCGGGGTCGGGGCCGGAATCGGTGCCGGTGCCGGTGGTCACGCCGGGCTCCGCCCCGACGGGAGCACGGCCGACGGAACCTCGGGAACGGGCGGATCCGACCGGCCCGGCGCACCGCCGCCCCCCGGAACCGCGGAGCACGCGGCGGTGCCCCGGGCCGACGGGACCCCCTGCACGGACGACGCGACCGGCGCGGGTACCGCAGAGGCCGCCGGGGCCCACACCCGGACCGGGCCCGACACCCGGGCCGGGGCTGGTCCCGAGGCCTGGGCCGGGACCGGGCCGGAGGCCGGTGGTCCCGAGGTCGAGGCCGGGCCCGGAGCCTGGGTCGGGTCCGGGGCCGAGGCCAGGCCCGGAGCCTGGATCAGCACCGAAGCCGAGGCCCGACCCCGGACCGGCTTCAGCACCGAAGCCGAGGCCCGAACCGGGACCGGGGACGGGGGCGGCACGGACGTCGAGGCCGGGACCGGGGGCGGGGACGGCGAGGGCCCCGGAGCGGTCCCGCAGGGAACCCGGCAAGGGCGCGCGGCCGAGGCCTTCGACGCCCTGCACGCCCACGCCGCCCACACCCTCGTCCGGCAGACCTACCTGCTCACGGGCCGCCGGGCCCTCGCCCTGGAAGCCGTGGAGCGGGCGTTCTGCCAGGCCTGGGCCCGCTGGCCCGAAGTGGCCGTCGACCCCGCCCCGGTGGGCTGGGTGCGCGCGGCCGCGTACGAGTACGCCCTGTCCCCCTGGCACCGGCTCCGCCGCTCCCACCGGCATCCCGACAAGCCGCCGGTCGAACCGGACGACCGCATCCTGCTCGACGCCATGCTCGCGCTGCCGCCCGCGCACCGCCGGACCGTGCTGCTCTACGACGGTGTCGGACTCGACCTCCCCGACACCGCCGCCGAGACGGAGGCCAGCACTCCCACCGCCGGCAGCCGCCTGCTGCACGCGCACGCCGACCTCGCCGACCGGATCCCCGAACTGGCCGACGTACCGCCGGAGAAGCAGTCCGCGCTGCTGCACGCCCGGTTCGCGGCGCTCCGGCCGGCGGTGCGGCTCGAACCGCGCCCCGGCGCGGTCGTCCGGACTGGCGCGGAGCGGCGCACCCGGCTGTGGACCCGCGCCACCGTCGGCCTCACGGCGGTGATCGCGGCCGCCACCGCCTACACGGCGGTGACCGCGCCCACCCACTACGAGCCCCCGCGGTCCCCCGGGGCGAGCGTGTCCGGGGTCCCCCCGCTCAGCGGCCCCCAGCGGCTCACCGAACAGAGCCGGCAGCTCCAGGACAAGCTGCGCGCCGACCCGGCGGCCGGGCCGGGCCGCCTCGCTCCGCTGAGTGAGTGAACCGCCGCGGCCGCAGCGCACGGAAAACGGGCGTGGCCCGCACCCGAAGGGGTGCGGGCCACGCCCGTTCGCACGTCGTCCGGCCGGCACGGGCCGGGGACGGCGGTGAACTACTGGGCGGCGTTGAGGATCTCGCGCGCCAGCTTCGCGGTCTCGGTCGGCGTCTTGCCGACCTTCACGCCGGCGGCCTCCAGGGCCTCCTTCTTGGCCTGCGCGGTGCCGGAGGAGCCGGAGACGATGGCGCCCGCGTGGCCCATGGTCTTGCCCTCGGGGGCGGTGAAGCCCGCGACGTAGCCGACGACCGGCTTGGTGACGTTCTTCGCGATGAAGTCCGCCGCACGCTCCTCGGCGTCGCCGCCGATCTCGCCGATCATGACGATGAGCTCGGTCTCCGGGTCGGCCTCGAAGGCCTCCAGGGCGTCGATGTGCGTGGTGCCGATGACCGGGTCGCCACCGATGCCGACGGCGGAGGTGAAACCGATGTCGCGGAGCTCGTACATCATCTGGTAGGTCAGCGTGCCGGACTTGGACACGAGACCGATCTTGCCGGGCTTGGTGATGTCGCCCGGGATGATGCCGGCGTTGGACTGACCGGGGGTGATCAGACCCGGGCAGTTCGGGCCGATGATCCGCGTCTTGTTGCCCTTGGCGGTCGCGTACGCCCAGAACGCGGCGGAGTCGTGCACCGCGATGCCCTCGGTGATGACGACGGCCAGCGGGATCTCGGCGTCGATCGCCTCGACGACGGCGGCCTTCGCGAAGGCCGGCGGGACGAAGAGGACGGAGACGTTGGCGCCCGTCTTCTCGATCGCCTCGGCGACGGAGCCGAAGACCGGGACCTCGGTGCCGTCGAAGTCGACGCTGGTGCCGGCCTTGCGCGGGTTCACGCCGCCGACGATGTTGGTGCCGTCAGCCAGCATCAGCTTGGTGTGCTTCATGCCCGTGGCACCGGTCATGCCCTGGACGATGACCTTGCTGTCCTTGTTGAGGAAGATAGCCATGTGAGTCTGTGACCTCTGCCCTTACTTCGCAGCCGCGAGCTCGGCGGCCTTGTCGGCCGCGCCGTCCATGGTGTCCACGCGCTGCACCAGCGGGTGGTTGGCGTCCGAGAGGATCTTGCGACCCAGCTCGGCGTTGTTGCCGTCGAGACGGACGACCAGCGGCTTGGTGACCGCTTCGCCCTTGTCCGCGAGCAGCTGCAGCGCCTGGACGATGCCGTTGGCGACCTCGTCACAGGCGGTGATGCCGCCGAAGACGTTGACGAAGACGGACTTGACGTCCGGGTCGCCGAGGATGATCTCGAGACCGTTGGCCATGACGGCGGCGGAGGCGCCACCGCCGATGTCCAGGAAGTTGGCGGGCTTGACGCCGCCATGGTTCTCACCGGCGTACGCGACCACGTCGAGGGTGCTCATGACGAGACCCGCGCCGTTGCCGATGATGCCGACCTCGCCGTCGAGCTTCACGTAGTTGAGGTTCTTCGCCTTGGCGGCGGCCTCGAGCGGGTTCGCGGCCGCGTGGTCCACGAACTCCTCGTGGCCCGGCTGGCGGAACTCGGCGTTCTCGTCGAGCGAGACCTTGCCGTCGAGCGCGATGACGTCACCGGAGGCGACCTTCGCGAGCGGGTTGACCTCGACGAGGAGCGCGTCCTCGGCGATGAAGGTGTCCCACAGGGTCACGAGGACCTCGGCGACCTTCTCGGCGACCTCGGCCGGGAACTGCGCCAGCTCGACGATCTCGCGGGCCTTCTCGATGGTCACGCCCTCGTTGGCGTTCACCGGGACCTTGGCGAGCTTCTCGGGGGTCTCCTCCGCGACCTGCTCGATGTCCATGCCGCCCGCGACCGAGGCCATGGCCAGGAAGGTGCGGTTGGTGCGGTCGAGGAGGTACGAGACGTAGTACTCCTCCAGGATCTCCGGAGCGGTCTCGGCGATCATCACCTTGTGGACCGTGTGGCCCTTGATGTCCATCCCGAGGATGTCCGTCGCACGGGCGACGGCCTCTTCCGGGGTGGCGGCGAGCTTGACGCCGCCGGCCTTGCCGCGACCGCCCACCTTCACCTGCGCCTTGACGACAGACTTGCCGCCCAGCCGCTCCGTGGCCGCGTGAGCCGCCTCAGGCGTGTCGATGACTTCACCGGCCAGCACCGGTACACCGTGCTTGGCGAAGAGGTCCCTCGCCTGGTACTCGAACAGGTCCACGCGCGTCCGTCCCTTGTCTTCAAAGATTCGCAGTGATTCGCGGTTTTCTGCTATCTGCGTGGGCGTGCCGCGGAGGGCAACGTGACGGCGCTGTCACAAGGAAGGCGCACACGGTGACCGTGGACGCGGCATGTCCGTCCCGCAGGTTATCCCCGTGGGCCGTAGGTCCCTAAATCGCAGATCACACCTGCGCGGTGATACCTGTCACAGATCGCCTCACGATTGAACTGGAACTTCGTGCGATCTGCCGGTTCCCCGCGCCCGCGCCGCCCCCTCACGGGACGGGCAGCGGCCGCTTCTCCAGTGCCGCGGCCATGACCTCCGGGAACAGGTCGGGGGTGCAGGCGAAGGCGGGCGCGCCCAGCGCCGCGAGGGCGGCGGCGTGTTCGCGGTCGTAGGCGGGCGCGCCCTCGTCGGACAGCGCGAGCAGGGTCACGAACTCCACTCCCGCCCCCTTCATCGCCGCGACCCGCTTGAGCATCTCGTTGCGTATGCCGCCCTCGTAAAGATCACTGATCAGGACGACGACGGTGTCCGCGGGGCGGGTGATCTTCGACTGGCAGTAGGCGAGGGCGCGGTTGATGTCGGTGCCACCGCCCAACTGCGTGCCGAAGAGCACGTCCACGGGATCGTCGAGCTGATCGGTCAGGTCGACGACGGCGGTGTCGAAGACGACGAGGCGGGTGGCGATCGAACGCATGGAGGCGAGCACGGCGCCGAAGACGGAGGCGTAGACGACGGAGGCGGCCATCGAGCCCGACTGGTCGATGCAGAGGATGACCTCCTTCTTCACCGATCGGGCCGCGCGGCCGTATCCGATCAGCCTCTCGGGGACGACGGTGCGGTATTCGGGCAGGTAGTTCTTCAGGTTCGCCCGGATGGTGCGGTTCCAGTCGATGTCGTGGTGACGGGGACGGCTGATCCGGGCGGAACGGTCGAGGGCGCCGGTGAGGGTGGCCCGGGTGCGGGTCGCGAGGCGCTTCTCCAACTGCTCGACCACCTTGCGGACCACGGCCCGCGCCGTCTCCTTCGTCGTCTCCGGCATCGCCTTGTTCAGTGAGAGCAGGGTGCCGACCAGGTGGACGTCGGGCTCGACGGCCTCCAGCATCTCCGGCTCCAGCAGCAGGGCGGACAGCCCGAGCCGCTCGATCGCGTCGCGCTGCATGACCTGGACCACCGGGGCGGGGAAGTACGTACGGATGTCCCCGAGCCAGCGGGCCACATTCGGCGCGGACCCGCCGAGGCCGGCCGACCGCTCCCCCGAGGCGCGGCGGGATCCGCTTCCGGCGTCCCCGCCGTACAGCGCGGCCAGGGCGGCGTCCATGGCCGCGTCCCGTCCGGTCAGCGCGCACCCGGTGCCGTCGGCCTCCCCTCCGCCGAGCACCATCCGCCACCGCCGCAGCCGCTCGCCGCCAGCGGGGCCGACCGTCTCCTGTACGCCCGCGTTCATGTCCGTTCCGTTCATCTGTCCGTCCCCCTGCACCAGTCCCACCACAAGTCCCACCAAAACGACCACCGGTCGGCCTCGACCACCGGTCTCTCCCCTCGGCCCGGCTGCCCGCTTCCGGCCCTGCCGGCGTTCGGGCGCGGACGTCCGGGGGCGGGGCCCCGTGCCCGCGCCGCACCCGGCGGGGGCAGCCGCCCCGCCCCTCAGGCAGCCGCGACCCCGCCGGCCGGCGCGAGCAGCATCCGGACCAGCGCCACCACCGCGTCGGCCCGGACCGGGTCCAGCTCCGGGGCGAAGCCCTCGGGCGCCGAGCCGGGACGCCGCGCCGAGGCGGCGCCGCCGGGGCCGCGCCGGACCAGCTCGCCCAGGGTCCGCTTCACCCCCGGCTCGTACGCCCCGAACGTCCGTCGCAGCAGCGGCAGTACGTCGGTGAAGGCGCGCTCCGGTACCGCCACGAGCCACGCGTCGACGAGGCCCAGCAGCCGCTCGTCGTGGACCAGCAGCGTGCCCCCGCCCGAACCGCCGCCCGCGAAGCCCTCGATCCAGCCCGCCGCGTCGGCCGGGGAGGCCGCCGGCGACAGGGCGAGGCCCATCAGCCGCGCCGTCTCCCGCGCCTCCAGCCGCCCGTCGTCCAGCAGCAACCGGACCGCGCGGCCCCGGATCCGGCCCGGCACGGTGTCCCGGCCCGCCAGTGTCCGCAGGACCGCCGCCCAGCGCTCCCGCAGCCCCTCCCGGGCGTCCGCGAGGAGTCCGACCGCGCCGTGCACCGCGTCCACGTGCCCCCGCAGCTCGGCCGCCGCGTCGGCGTCCAGCCCCGCGGCGCAGGCCGGCGGCAGCGCCACGCATATCCGCTCGGCCAGTCCTCCCGCCACCGTGCCGAGCGCCGCCGCGTCGGTGCCCCGCACATCGCCGTACCGGAGCGCGCGGGCGAGCGCCGGCAGGGCCTTGGCGAGCCGCGCCACGTCCGTGTCCAGCGCCGCCCGGTCCGCCAGGGCCCGAAGCACGGCGGGCAGCGCCTCGGACAGCCCGGCCAGCAGGCACTGCTCGGCCAGCGCCGTGACCTCGCCCAACTCCCCGGCGGCCGCCGCCTGCGCCTCGGCCCGGGCGGTGGCCGCCGCCAGGACGGTGGTGCCCCAGATGCCGGCCTCGGCGACCCGCACCGACAGTTCCGGTTCCCAGCGGAGCCGCCAGGTCTCCCGGAAGGTGCCGGTGCTCCCCCGCGAGGCGGCGGGCGTGCCCCATTCGACGCCGAGCAGCCGCAGCCGGTGCAGGAGCAGGGACTTCGCGGCGTCGCTGTCCTTGCGCAGGTCGAGCTCCAGCTCCCGATCCTGCGCCTCGGCCTTGAGTCGCAGCGAACGCTGCTGCCGCGTCAGATCGCGCTGGAGCGGTACGACCGGTGCCGCGTCCGGGACCTCGCCCAGCACGTCGCCGACGACCAGGCGGTCCTCGATCAGCGCGAGCGGGACGTCGGAGCCGTCGCACATCACCGCCCGGACCGCTTCGAGGGTCTCCGTCAGGCCGGGCAGCGGCCGTCCGCGCATCGCCGCCAGGGTCTCGGCCAGCCGGACCGCCTCGATGACGTGCGCGGACGAGACCTGCCGGTCCTCCTCGCGGAGCAGGCCCGCGACTTTGGTCAGCCAGCGCTCCACCGGCCGGTCGCGGGCGGCGAAGAGGTGCGCGTACCAGCCGGGCGAGGTGATGCCCGCGCCGTACCCGCCGGCCCGGGCGAGCCGGCGATGGGTCCAGGGCACCCAGGTGGTCTCCACCTTGACCTTCGGCAGCCCGGTGAGCAGTGCCCGGTCGGCGGCCACCGTGGTCTTCGCCCGCAGGGCCGGGACGTGCCAGGCCCCGCAGACCACGGCGTAGGCGTCGCCGAACTCCCGGCGGGCGGCCCGCATCCGCTGCCGCATGTGGGCCTCGCGCACCAGGTCGCGGGCGCCGCCGCCGTCGCCGTACGCCTCGCGCAGGGCTCCCATGGCCTCGCCGAGTGCCTCGAACGCGCCGAGCGGGTCCTCCTTTCCGGCCCGCGCGGTGCCCCGGTGTTCGACGACGTCCTCCCACCAGCGCTCGGGATCGTCGTACCCGGCGGTCTCCGCCAGTACCGCGAGCGGGTCGAGCCGGACGGAGTCGGGCTCGCCGCCGTCCGCCCGCACCGGGCCGTCGGCCAGCGAGTGGGCGGCCGGGAGGTCGATGAAGCGCACCGGGACCGGGACGTCCTGCTCCTGCGCCCAGCGGATGGCGACCCACTCCGGGGAGAAGTCGGCCAGGGGCCAGAAGGCGGCGCGGCCCGGGTCGTCGGCCGCGTGTGCGAGCAGTGCCACGGGCGGCCGCATCGCGGGATCGGCGGCGAGCGCGACCAGGGCGTCCCCCTCGGGGGGTCCCTCGATCAGCACGGCCGCCGGCCGGGCCTCGTCCAGGGCGGCGCGCACGGCGCGGGCCGAGCCGGGCCCGTGGTGACGGACGCCCAGCAGGAGCGGGCCGCGCGCCGCAGCGCCCTTCTCGCCGGTGCCGGTCACCGGCTTCGGCCCTTTCGCGGCCGCGCTCATACCGTCACCTCCCGGCAGGCGCGGTAGAAGTCCTTCCAGCCGTCCCGCTCGCGGACCACGGCCTCCAGGTACTCCTGCCAGACGACCTTGTCGGCGGCCGGGTCGCGGACGACTGCGCCGAGGATGCCGGCGGCCACGTCGGACGGGCGCAGCACGCCGTCCCCGAAGTGCGCCGCCAGGGCCAGGCCGCCGGTGACGACGGAGATGGCCTCGGCGGTGGAGAGGGTGCCGCTCGGCGACTTCACCTTCGTACGACCGTCGCCGGTGACGCCGTCGCGCAGCTCCCGGAAGACGGTGACGACGCGGCGGATCTCCTCCAGGCCCTCGGGGGCGGCCGGCAGGTCCAGCGAGCGGCCCATCTGGTCGACGCGGCGGGCGACGATGTCGACCTCGGCGTCGGCACTGGCGGGCAGCGGCAGGACGACGGTGTTGAAGCGGCGGCGCAGGGCGCTGGAGAGCTCGTTGACCCCCCGGTCGCGGTCGTTGGCGGTGGCGATGAGGTTGAACCCGCGTACCGCCTGGACCTCGTCGCCGAGCTCCGGTATCGGGAGCGTCTTCTCGGACAGGACGGTGATGAGGGTGTCCTGGACGTCGGCGGGGATGCGGGTGAGCTCCTCGACCCGGGCGGTCATGCCGTCGGCCATCGCGCGCATGACGGGGCTGGGGACGAGGGCCTCGCGGCTGGGGCCGTGGGCGAGCAGCCTGGCGTAGTTCCAGCCGTACCGGATGGCTTCCTCGGGGGTGCCGGCGGTGCCCTGGACGAGGAGGGTCGAATCGCCGCTCACGGCGGCGGCGAGGTGTTCGGACACCCAGGTCTTGGCGGTGCCGGGGACACCGAGCAGCAGCAGGGCGCGGTCGGTGGCGAGGGTGGTGACGGCGACTTCGACGATGCGGCGCGGACCGACGTACTTGGGGGTGATCACCGTCCCGTCGGGCAGTTCGCCGCCGAGCAGATAGGTGGCCACGGCCCAGGGAGAGAGCTTCCAGCGCGCGGGGCGGGGCCGGTCGTCGGCGGCTGCCAGGGCTTTCAGTTCGTGCGCGAAGGCATCTTCGGCGTGCGGTCGCAGCGCCTCGGTGCGCGTCTCGTTCTCGGTGATGGTCATGGTCCCCCTCCAAGGCTCGGCAGCCGCTTCCGACTGCTGTGTCCACGGTGCACCACGCCACTGACAACGCCCCTGCGTCAGCACGTTGTTGCAGGTCAGAGCGATTGTCAGTGGGGGTCTCTACGGTGGTTCACATGACTGAGCAGGGGGTCCGCTGGACAGCGGAACAGGTACTGGCTCTGGCTCCTGACAATGCCTCACGCACGGCGGGGGGCAGGCTCGGTGGGGCGGGGTCGTGGTCACAAATCGGAGGTTCCGCTTCCGGTTCTGTATGGGGGTTGTGCAAGGGCAGCGGCAGCAAGCCGTACCGGACGGTCGTCGACCTGACGGGACCGGCCTACAAGTGCTCCTGTCCGAGCCGGAAGTTCCCGTGCAAGCACGCGCTGGGGCTGCTGCTGCTCTGGTCCGCCGAGGGGGTGGGCGAGCCGGGCGAGGCCCCGGACTGGGCCTCGGAATGGCTGGCGGAGCGGGCGGCGAAGGCCGTGCGCCCGGCCGCCGGACCGGCCCGCCCGGCCGACGAGGAGGGGGCCCGGAAGCGGGCCGAACGGCGGGCGGCCCGCATAGGCGCCGGCGTCACCGAGCTGGAGCGGCGGCTGGCCGACCTGCTCCGCGGCGGCCTCGCCGGCCAGGAGCAGAAGGGGTACGCGGCCTGGGAGGAGACCGCGGCCCGGATGGTCGACGCACAGGCCCCCGGACTGGCGGGGCGGGTGCGGGAGTTGGGGACGATACCCAGTTGCGGCCCCGGCTGGCCCGCACGGATGCTGGAGGAGGCGGCGCTGCTGCACCTGCTGGACCGGGCCTGGCTGGGGGTGTCGGGGCTGCCCGAGCCGTGGGCGGCGACCGTCCGCAGCCGGGTGGGACTGCCGGCCTCCGGGGAGGGGGAGGCCGTACGGGACCGCTGGCTGGTGCTGTCCCAGTACGACTCGGTGTCACCGGACGGCCGGCTCACCACCCGCAGGATCTGGCTGTACGGCCTGACCGGCGGGAGGCCGGCCCTGGTGCTGGACTTCGGCCCGCCCGGGCGCCCACCGGGGCTGGCGATGCCCGTCGGCCTGGTGCTGGACGCGGAAGCCCGCTTCCGGCCCGGTTCGGGGGGACTGCGGGCGGATCTCGGGGAGCGGTTCGGGTCGGCCGCGCCGGGGCCGGAGGTTCCGGTCGGGGTCAGCACGGGTTCTGCGCTGGAGGCGTACGGGGAGGCCCTGCGCCAGGACCCCTGGCTGGAGTCCTGGCCGGTGATCCTGGGACCGGTGATCCCGATACCGGGAGAGCTGGGCTGGCAGCTGGCGGACGCGGAGGGCGACTCGGCCCTGCCCGTCCCCGTGTCCGGGCCGGGAAGCCGGTCCCGTTCGGGGCTGTGGCAGCTGGCCGCGCTGTCGGGCGGGGGCCCGGTGACGGTGTTCGGCGAATGCGGCCACCGGGGGTTCACCCCGCTCACGGCCTGGCAGCCCGGCTCGCCCGAGCCGGTCGTACTGAACTGAGGGGCAGAGACGGCGCGGGGGCGCCCAGGGGGACGGGGAGGACACGCCGGCGCGGGGGCGCCGGTGTGTGGCAACGAGAAGCCGGGGGGCTTTGTGAACGACAACCACGCCAGCTGAACGACGCAGTGGAGTGCGACTTCGACTGCTCCGGTCCCGCGGAGGGGGCGGGACCGGAGCGCCGTACCGATCGAGGAGGGGCCCGATGAACGAGGGCGAAGCGGGTTACGGGGAGTGGGAGGAGCTGGTCGGCGCCGCGCTGCTGGGCACCGACCGGCGGCGGGGCGCGGGGCCGACCGGTTCGCCGGAGGCCCTGCTGGACGCGGCGGCCGTGCACACCGTGCGGCGCCGGGCGGGACTGCGGCCGGCCGCGGCCGGGCCCCGGCCGGAGCCCGCACCCCGGGATCCGCGCCCGGGCCCGCCGGAAGCGGCCCGGCGGCGGCTCGCGCAGCTGCTGGCCGGCCGGACGGGCGCGAACAGCGGGGGCGGGAGGCGGGGGTCCGCCCCGGATCTGACGGAACTGCTGCCGCAGTGGCTGGCCGCCGCCGGGCGGCACGGCTACCGCGCACCGGACGCGCTCGTACCGGCCCTGCTGGACGCGGCGCGGGCGCGTACGGACCTGCGGCCGCACGCGCTGGCGCTGGCAGGGACCCGGGGCCTGTGGCTGGCCCGGCTGAATCCGGACTGGCGGTTCGCCCTGCGCGGCGGGACGGGCAGCGCCGGGGGACTGCCGGACGCGGCGGACACGGCCGCGGTGGAACAGCTGTGGCAGGAGGGCCTGTTCGCGGAGCGGGTCGCTCTCCTCGGAGCCGTCCGGTCCCATGACGCGGCGGCGGCCCGCCGCTTGCTGGCGACGACCTGGGCCGCCGAACGGGCCGAGGACCGGCTGATGTTCCTCGACTCCCTGCGGGCGGGCCTGTCCGCGCAGGACGAACCGTTCCTGGAATCGGCCCTGGGTGACCGGAGCCGCAATGTCCGGGCGACGGCCGCCGAGTTGCTGTCGGCGCTGCCGATGTCGGCGCTCGCGGGGCGGATGGCGGAACGCGCGCTGGCCTGCGTGGGCCCGGAGGGCGTGACGCCGCCGGCCGAGTGCGACCGCGGGATGCTTCGGGACGGGGTGGTCGAGCGCCCGCCGGCCGGCCGGGGGGAACGGGCCTGGTGGCTCGGGCAGATCGTGGAGGCGGCGCCGCTGTCCTGCTGGTCGGACCGGTTCGGGGGGATCGGTCCGGCGGAGATGGTGGCGCTGCCGGTGGCAGCCGTCGAGGGCTGGGCCGAGGAGCTGCACGCGGCCTGGTGCCGGGCGGCGGTGCGCCAGCGCGACGCGGCCTGGTCGCGGGCGCTGCTGGGCCCCGCGTCCGCGCCGCCCGCGGCGGGCCCGGGCACGGCGTCCCTGGCGGAACGGGCCAAGCTGCTGGAGACCCTGCCGGACCCGGAAAGGGCGCAGTGGGTCGCGGAGTTCGTACGGGCCCACGGGCTGACGGACGCGTTCCAGCTGCTCGGCGTGTGCGTGGTGCCGTGGGCGGGGGCGCTGGGGCGGGCGGTGGTCGACGCCCTGGACGCGGCCCGCGAAGCGGGTAGCTACCCGTGGAGTTTCAGCGGGGTGATGGGTCTGGCGGAACGCTGCCTCGACCCTGCGGAGGGGGATCGGCTGGAGGCCCTGACACAGGCGTCGCAGGACCCGCCGGACGCGTCTCCCGGCGCGGCGGCGTACTGGGCGGAGGCCTTCCAACGCCTGGTCGCCACCCTTCGCCTGCGCGCGACGATGCACTCCGAGCTCACCCCGGCCTGACCCTCCGGGCCGCCGCGGGCCGTGCCTCGGCGCTCCTCCCTCGCCGCTCCTCCCCGCACCGCGCGCCGGGGCGGGGGCGGGGCGCCCCGGCGCGGGCCGGGGCGCACGGGGCGGGCCGTCACCGGACCCGCCGGAGGCTACGGGCGGACGTGGGCGCGGACCCAGTCCACGATGGAGGTCGTGGTCGCGCCCGGGGTGAAGATCTCGGCCACGCCCTTCTCCTTGAGCGGGGCGATGTCGTCCTCGGGGATGATGCCGCCGCCGAAGACCTTGATGTCCTCCGCGTCGCGCTCCTTGAGGAGCTCCAGCACGCGCGCGAACAGCGTGTTGTGGGCGCCCGAGAGGATCGACAGGCCGATCGCGTCGGCGTCCTCCTGGATCGCGGTGTCCACGATCTGCTCGGGGGTCTGGTGGAGGCCGGTGTAGATGACCTCCATGCCCGCGTCCCGCAGGGCCCGTGCGATCACCTTGGCCCCGCGGTCGTGGCCGTCGAGACCCGGCTTGGCCACCACCACACGGATCGGACCGGTCACACCCATCGCACTGCCTCCCGAGTGAACGAACGTTAAGTACAGCATCGCGCACGCCACCGTTTCGCGGTCAACCACGAGGGGGAAATCACACGTGGGACGGCGTTGATTCACCGGCTTCGGTCGACGGGCCTCGGTTCGCGGGCTCCGGTCGCGGCCCTGCTTCACCGCCATGGATGCACTGCGCCACCGTGCCGACAGCCGCGCGGCACGGTGGCGCGGCCGACCTCGGGTCCCACAGGACTCAGGGGAGGCCGTCGATGGCGCTGTCCATACCCTTGTCCGGCGCCGCGCTGCGGGCCGGCGCGCTGGAAGCGGTCGTGCTCGGCGGCCACCTGCTGCTCTACCCGACCGGGGTGTGCCAGGAGAAGATCGTCGACGCCCCGTCCGCGCGCCGGCGGCCACCCGTCCTGCTCCTGCACGGGTTCACCGACAACCGCTCCGTCTTCGTCCTGCTGCGCCGCGCCCTCGCGGCGGACGGGCGCCGGCACGTGGAGACGTACAACTACTCGCCGTTCACCCGCGACCTGCGCGTCACCGCCCGCCACCTGGCCCGGCGCGTCGGGGATCTGTGCGAGCGCACCGGTCAGGACCGGGTGGAGCTGATCGGGCACAGCCTGGGCGGCCTGGTCGGCCGGTACTACGTCCAGCGCCTGGGCGGCGACGCCCGCGTGCGGACGCTCGTCACGCTCGGCACCCCGCACTCCGGCACCCTGGTCGCCCCCTTCATGAACGCGCACCCGCTGGTCCGCCAGATGCGCCCGGACTCCGACGTGCTGGCCGAGCTCGCCGAGCCGGCCCCCGGTTGCGCGACCCGATGCGTCGCGTTCTGGAGCGAGTTCGACGCGCTGATGGCCCCGACCACCACGGCCCGGATCGAGCACCCGGACCTCCGCGCGGAGAACATCCAGGTCACGGGCATCGGGCACCTCGCGCTGCCCGCGCACCCCACGGTGATCGCGGCCGTCCGGCGCGCCCTCGACGGACCCGGACTCGTCTCGATGGACCCCGAGGCGACCCCCTCC
This sequence comes from Streptomyces sp. NPDC055254, assembly GCF_053606025.1. NCBI lineage: Bacteria > Bacillati > Actinomycetota > Actinomycetes > Kitasatosporales > Streptomycetaceae > Streptomyces > Streptomyces sp. NPDC055254. Next base: position 88,326 of record NZ_JBSGQV010000002.1, read on the forward strand.
GTCGCATGAGGGAGCGGCATCGCCGACTCCGGCGGGGCGATCCCGTCGCCCCGATCCGACATACCTGCGGCGCAGGAACTCGAACAGATTTCGAACTCAAGGCCAAGGCCGCGTCATTCAGCGACCGAAAGGCGGCTGAATGCCCGGTTCCGCAGATAAGGAAACCCGGCGAAGATTGTCGTCGCGAGTAACCGCCGGGTACAGTCACGCCACTGCTCTCCTCCGGTGAACTTCGAGTTCCCGGCCACCCAGGCCCCCACTGCCGAGGCGAAAGAGAAGTTGGTGAACGACCGCCCCTCGTCGGGCCAGTATCCGGAACCCGGGTATGACGGCCTGACCACCACCACTTTCGCTGGTGACTCGGCCTATGTTTCCTATGAAACACAGGGTCAGGGGGTCAACTATGCGGCGTACGGCGCCTATGAGACCGGCGCGTACGACACCACCGCGTGGCTCCCGCAGGACGGTTACCTGCCCACGATCCCCACCCAAGGCGCCTTCGAGGACGCGACGGGCCAGTGGGACGCGAGCGCATGGAACACGGCGGGCACGGGCACGGACCACTCCGCCTACAGCGAGTACCAGCAGCCCGCCTCCTTCGACTACGACGCGTCCGCCGAGCAGACCGGCCACTGGGCGCTCCCGGGATACGGCACCACCGGCACCGAGACCGGCGCCTACGACGCCACCGCCTGGAACACCGTCGCCGAGGCCCCGGTCCAGCCCGAGAGCACCGGCTACGGGTACGGATACGGGTACGAGTACCGGCCCGCGGAATCCCAGCAGACCCAGCAGACCCAGCAGTCGGAGCAGCCCCAGCAGTCGGAGTACAGGCAGGACTTCGCGTACGACGCCACCTCCGCCGGCTACGCGTACGAGGCCCCCGCGCCCGCCTCCGACCCGGAGGGCGGTTACGCGACGGCGTACGAGCCCGACGCCTACAGCCGGACGGCCGTCTTCGAGGCCGTTCCCGAGGCGGGGCCCGAGCCGGGCGTGGAGGCCGAGCCGGGCGTGGAACTCGATGCGGTCGAGATCCACGACCTCCCCACCCAGATGGTCCCGGTGACCCCCGCGCCGCGGGCGAGCCGCCGCAACGCCCCCCAGCCGGGCGGCCGGGCCGCCGCGAAGGCGAACAGCAGCCGTCGCCGCACCCCGGCGAAGCGTTCCGCCCTGCTGACCGTGGCGGTGCCCTCCGCCTGCGTGATGGGCGTCGCGGGTGTCGCGGCCGCCTCCGTCGGCGGGCTGACCGGCACGGACAAGCCGTCGCAGGAGACCACCACGATGGCCGCCCCCGACCCGGCCTCGGTGAAGCCGGTCGCGGCGAACACCAAACTCGACACCCAACTGGCCGCGCTCAGCGCCGACGCGGGCGACTTCGCGGACCGCGCGAGCCGCACGCAGGAGCGCCTCGACCTGCACCAGCGCCAGGAGGAGGAGAAGAAGAAGAAGGCGGAGGAGGCCGCGGCGAAGGAGGCCGCCCGCCCCAAGTTCGCCCTCCCCGTCCAGCAGCAGGGACTCAGCGCCAGCTACGGCCAGGCCGGCGGCATGTGGATGTCCGTGCACACCGGCATCGACTTCCCGGTCTCATACGGGACCCCGGTCATGGCCGCCACCGACGGCACCGTGCGCACCCAGTACAACAGCGCCTACGGGAACATGGCGATAGTGACCGCCCCCGACGGCACCGAGACCTGGTACTGCCACCTCAGCAGCACCAAGATCCGCGGCGGCAAGGTCAAGGCCGGCGAGGTCATCGCGTACTCCGGCAACTCCGGCAACTCCACCGGACCGCACCTGCACTTCGAGGTACGGCCGGGCGGCGGGGCCGCGATCGACCCGCTGCCGTGGCTCCGCAATCACGGCCTGGACCCGAGCTGATCCGAGCCCGCACGACGCGGCTCCCCCCGCTCCACCACACGCCCCGTACGTGCGGAAGGCGCCTGCCCCGTGGGGCGGGCGCCTTCTCCGCTCACGGAGGGCGGTGCGCCGCTAGAGCTTCTGCACCGGCGCGTAGCGCAGCAGCAGCCGCTTCGGCTTGTCGTCCCCGAAGTCGATGGTGGCCTGCGCGTCCGCGCCCGCTCCCTGGACCTCCATGACGGTGCCGAGCCCGAACTGGTCGTGCGTGACCCGGTCTCCGACCACCAGCGCGACGACCGGCTTGTCGGTGGCCCGGCGCGTCGCGAAACCGGAGGGGCCCGCCTTGGTGCGCGAGGAGGACAGGAAGGACTCGGGCGAGGTGCCGAAGGAGGCCCTGCCGCCGCCCGATCCCGATCCGTAGCCCGACCCGGAACCGTAGCCCGCACTGCGCATCGGACCGGCCGGCTTCTGCGACGCCCCGGTGCGCTTCCACTGGAGGTACTGGTCCGGGATCTCCTCCAGGAACCGCGACGGCGGGTTGTACGAGGGGGTGCCCCAGGCGCTGCGCATCGAGGAGCGGGTCAGGTACAGCCGCTCGCGGGCACGCGTGATGCCCACGTACGCCAGGCGGCGTTCCTCCTCCAGCTCCTTGGTCTGGCCCAGCGCCCGCATGTGCGGGAAGACCCCGTCCTCCATACCGGTCAGGAAGACCACCGGGAACTCCAGGCCCTTGGCGGTGTGCAGCGTCATGAGCGTGATGACGCCCGTGCCCTCCGTCTCCTCGTCCGGGATCTGGTCGGAGTCGGCGACGAGCGCGACCTGCTCCAGGAACTCGGCGAGCGTGCCGGGACCGGCAGCGGCGCCGGTTGCGTCCGGGGCATCGCCCGCACCGCCCGCACCGCCCTCGGCCGTCGTGCCCTCGGCTGCCGCGGCCGCCCTGGCCTGCTCGAACTCCAGGGCCACCGCGGCCAGCTCCTGGAGGTTCTCGATCCGCGTCTCGTCCTGCGGGTCGGTCGAGGCCTGGAGCTCGGCGAGGTACCCGGTGCGCTCCAGGACCGCCTCCAGCACCACCGCCGGGCCCGCGCCCGAGTCGACGATGGTCCGGAGCTCCTCCATCAGCACGTTGAAGCGCTTCACCGCGTTCGTCGAGCGCGCGGCCATGCCGAAGGCCTCGTCCACGCGCCGCAGCGCCTGCGGGAAGGTGATCTTCTCGCGCATGGCGAGCGCGTCGATCATGGCCTCGGCGCGCTCGCCGATACCGCGCTTGGGCACGTTGAGGATGCGCCGGAGCGGGACGTTGTCCTCGGGGTTGGCGAGGACGCGCAGGTACGCGAGGACGTCCCGGACCTCCTTGCGCTCGTAGAAGCGGACGCCGCCGACGACCTTGTAGGGCAGCCCGACGCGGATGAAGATCTCCTCGAACACGCGCGACTGCGCGTTCGTCCGGTAGAAGATCGCGACGTCGCCGGCTTTCGCGTCCCCGGCGTCCGTCAGCCGGTCGATCTCGTCGGCGACGAACTGCGCCTCGTCGTGCTCGGTGTCCGCGACGTAGCCGGTGATCACGGCGCCGCTGCCGGCCTCGGTCCACAGGTTCTTGGCGCGGCGGTTCTCGTTGCGCTCGATGACCGCGTTGGCGGCGGACAGGATCGTCTGCGTGGAGCGGTAGTTCTGCTCCAGCAGGATCGTGGTGGCGTCCGTGTAGTCCTCCTCGAACTGGAGGATGTTGCGGATGGTCGCGCCGCGGAAGGCGTAGATCGACTGGTCGGCGTCACCCACCACGCACAGCTCGGCGGGGGGCAGGTCCGGGTAGCCGGTGCCCACCAGCTCGCGCACCAGCGTGTACTGCGCGTGGTTGGTGTCCTGGTACTCGTCGACCAGCACGTGGCGGAAGCGGCGCCGGTAGTGTTCGGCCACGTCCGGGAAGGCCTGGAGCAGATGGACGGTGGTCATGATGATGTCGTCGAAGTCGAGGGCGTTGGCCTCGCGCAGCCGGCCCTGGTACATCGCGTACGCCTGGGCCAGCGTCTTCTCGAAGCCGTCGGCCGCCTGGTCGGCGAAGGCTTCCTCGTCGATCAGCTCGTTCTTCAGGTTCGAGATCTTGGCGTTGAAGGACTTCGGCGGGAACTTCTTCGGGTCCAGGTCGAGGTCCCGGCAGACGAGCGCCATCAGGCGCTTCGAGTCGGCCGCGTCGTAGATCGAGAACGAGGACGTGAAGCCGAGCCGCTTGGACTCGCGGCGCAGGATGCGCACGCACGCGCTGTGGAAGGTGGAGACCCACATGGCGTTCGCGCGCGGGCCGACGAGGCTCTCGACGCGCTCCTTCATCTCTCCGGCGGCCTTGTTGGTGAAGGTGATCGCCAGGATCTGGCCGGGGTGGACCTTCCGCGCGGACAGCAGGTGTCCGATGCGGTGGGTCAGCACCCGGGTCTTCCCGGAACCGGCACCGGCCACGATGAGCAGCGGGGAACCCGCGTGCACCACGGCCGCGCGCTGCTGCTCGTTCAGCCCGTCCAGGAGCGCCGCCGGGTCGATGACGGGCCGCGGGGCGCCGTCCCGGTAGTACGCGTCCCCGGTCATGGGCACGTCGAACCGGCCCTCGAAGAGGTCGTCCGCGCTCGCCTCCGGGGCGGCGTGGTCCTCGGGCGGCGGGGGGACCTCGTCGGAGGGGGTGAGGTCCGCCAGGAAACTGTCGTCAAAGAGGCTGCTCATCGCTCTCCGAGTCTAGAGGGCGGGACGGACAGCCGGTCCCGGCCCGGAGAATCCCCTGCCCCGAACCTGTCCGGGGCCGGCCCGTACGCTCGACGGCATGGACGTACTGATCAATGTCTTCGTGGGCCTGCACATCATCGGGATCGCCTCGCTCCTCGGCGGGTTCCTGACTCAGATGAAGGCGATGGGCGCGGGCACCGCGCGGTTCACCCCGGCCATGCTGCACGGCGCGCTCACCATGCTCGTCACCGGTGTGCTCCTCGTCGGCTTCAACGAGATGGACGGCTCCGGCGTCAACAACGTCAAGATCGGCGTGAAGCTCGCGATCCTCTTCGTGATCCTCGCCCTCGTCTACGTGAAGCGCGACGAGGAGCGGGTGGAGAAAGCACTGTTCGGAGCGGTCGGCGGACTGACCGTGGTCAATATCTTCATCGCCGTCCTCTGGGGCTGATCCACACCGGTCCCGAGCGGCCATCTCCGGTCGCATCGAGCCACTTGCGATCATCTCGTCATCCGCCCGTTACCCACGGGTCTAGCGTCCTCCTCCAAGCACCGAGTGAGGAAGGACGTGAGGCCCTCGTGGCCAGTCACCGAAAGCCCAGGCAGCGCCCGCTCTCCGGCGGTACCGTCAGGACCGCCACCACCCTCGCCCTCGCGGGCGCTGCCACCGCGACCGTCTTCGAAGGCATCTCCCAGGCCGACCCGCAGCTCACGGCCTCCCAGGTCGGCGCGGAGGTGGACCGGCTCTACGAGGAGGCCGAAGCGGCGACCGAGCGGTACAACGGGGCGAAGGAGAAGGCCGACGAGGCCGAGCGCGCGCTGACGGGACTGCGCGCGGAGACGGCCCGCAAGACCGAGCAGCTGAACTCCGCGCGCGGCACGCTCGGTTCGATGGCCGCGTCCGAGTACCGCAGCGGTTCCCTGGGCACCGCCGTCCGGCTCGCGCTGGCCGAGGACCCGCAGCAGTACCTCGACCAGGCCTCCTTCATCTCCCGCGCCGGGGACCGCAACGCGGCCGGGATCACCACCGTACGGCGCCGGCTCGACGAGGTCGCGAAGCTGAAGGAGCAGGCCGCCGGAAAGCTCGCCGACCTCCGTTCCCGGCAGGACGAACTGGCCGAGCACAAGACCTCGGTCGAGGGGAAGCTCGCCACCGCCAAGCGCCTGCTGGCCCGGCTGACCGCCGAGCAGCGGGCCGCCTACGAAGCCCGCTCGGCCGGCGGGCCCGCCGCGGGTGCGGCCGCCGCGGCCCCCGCCGCCGCGCCAGGGTCCACGCCCCCGCCGCCGTCCGACGGCTCGCGCGCCGCCCGCGCCGTCGCCTTCGCGCACGGCGCGATCGGGAAGCCGTACGTGTGGGGCGCGACGGGTCCCGGGTCCTTCGACTGCTCGGGCCTGACCCAGGCGGCCTGGCGGGCGGCCGGGGTCTCGCTGCCCCGCACCACCTACACCCAGATCAACACGGGCCGCCGCGTCGCCCGCGACCAGCTGGCCCCGGGCGACCTGGTGTTCTTCTACTCCGGAGTGACCCACGTGGGCCTGTACATCGGCGACGGCCGGATGATCCACGCCCCCAGGCCCGGCTCGACGGTCCGGGTGGCCCCGATCGACTCGATGCCGTGGGCCGGCGCCTCCCGCCCGGCGTGAGCGCCGCTACGGCGCCTTGACCTTCTGGCTCAGCCAGCCGAAGGTCTGCGGCAGCTGCTTCGACCACGAGTCCAGGTTGTGTCCGCCGGTCACCTTCTCCGCGTGGACCACGGTCGGGTTCTGGGCGATCGCCTTGAGGTCCATGCCGGACAGGTAGCCGTCCTGCTCGGCGCCCGACATCCACAGCGCGACCGCCGGCGGCGTCGGCGCGGCCTGGAGCAGGGCCTTCAGATTGTGGGTCCGGCGCAGCTCCGGGTCCTGGGCGACCAGGGAGGAGGGCTCCTGACCGGGGTCGTTGTACCCGGAGAGCGAGACGGCGGCGCTGTAGCGGTCGGGGTGGGAGATGGCCAGCTTGGCGGCGCAGTACGCGCCCGCCGAGTATCCGGCCACGCCCCAGGTGCGGGCGTCGTCCGACGCCCGGAAGTTGTCGACGACCATCTTGCGGACGTCGACGCTGAACCAGCTGTCCGCGTTGACCTTGCCGGGGAGGTTGGCGCAGCCGCTGTCGCCGTTGCCGACGAGCATGGCGCGGGGGGAGACCAGGATGAACGGCTGCACCTTGCCGCTCTTCATCAGCGGCTCCAGCACCTCGTGCGCCTTGACGCCCTGGAACCAGGACTTCCCGGTCCCCGGTATGCCCGGGATCAGTTCGACGACGGGGAACTTCTTGTCCTTGTACGCCGGGTCGTCGTACTGCGGCGGCAGCCACACCATGACCTCGCCCTTGACGCCGGAGATCTTGCCGTCGAGCTCGGTCTTCCGCACCCCGCCGGGCACGCCCTCCACCGGCCGGAACTCCTGGCGCACCTTCGGCTGCGCCTCCGCCTTCTTCCCGCCGAGCCCGTCCGGGCCGAGGTCGGGCGCGGCCGTGACGTAGGTGCCGGTGCCGAGCAGGTCACCCCAGGAGGTGTAGAAGTTCATCTGCCGGTTCAGCCCGACGAAGACCAGCGCGATGGCGGTGACCTGGGCGAACACCACCATGAGGACGCGGGTCGCGCCGCGTGCGACGGCAGGTCCGCGCACCTTGCTCCACAGGGGCAGGGGCAGGAGAACGGCGAGCGCGGTCAGCACGATCGCCGTGACGAAAAGGGGGGTCCCGGTCAGGCTCATCACGCAGACCTAGAGTACGGGGCGTCTCGGCCGGGTTCCCCCGCCCCCCTGCGGCGTGGATCACACCGTAGGGGGGCGGGCCGGACCGGAGCGCCGCCGCAGCGGCCGGGTTCAGACCAGGCGGCGGGCGGTCGCCCAGCGGGTCAGCTCGTGCCGGTTGGACAACTGGAGCTTGCGCAGCACCGCCGAGACGTGCGACTCGACCGTCTTGACCGAGATGAAGAGCTGCTTGGCGATCTCCTTGTACGCGTACCCGCGCGCGATCAGCCGCAGCACCTCGCGCTCCCGCTGGGTGAGGCGGTCCATGTCCTCGTCCACCGGCGGCGCGTCCGTCGAGGCGAAGGCGTCGAGCACGAAGCCCGCGAGCCGCGGCGAGAACACCGCGTCCCCGTCCTGCACCCGGAAGACCGAGCGCACCAGGTCGGTCCCGGTGATGGTCTTGGTGACGTACCCGCGCGCGCCGCCCCGGATGACTCCGATGACGTCCTCCGCCGCGTCGGACACGGACAGCGCCAGGAACCGCACCGGGTTCACGGCGGCCGCCATCAGCGGGGCGCAGCGCCGCAGCACCTCGACCCCGCCGCCGCCGGGCAGGTGCACGTCGAGCAGGACCACCTCGGGGCGGGTGGCGGTGATGACGGCGACGGCCTGGTCGACGTCGGCGGCCTCGCCGACGACCTCCACTCCGGTCCGCGCGGTCTCGCCGATCTCGGCCTGGACGCCCGCGCGGAACATCCGGTGGTCGTCGACGAGCACCACCCGCACGCGCCGGGTCTCCTCGGCGCCGCCGCCGCTGTCGCTCTCGTTCGTGCCAACGTCCTCGGTCATGCTGCGTTCGCCGCCCTCTCCATCTCCAGCTCGACTTCCGTGCCGCCGTCGGGCGCGGACCGCAACCGTGCGGTCCCGCCGTTGCGCTGCATCCGGCCGATGATCGATTCTCGTACGCCCATGCGGTCGTCCGGTACCGCGTCGATGTCGAAGCCGGGTCCGCGGTCGCGTACGGACACGAACACCGTCCGGCCCTCCACCTCCGCGAAGACCTGCACGGGCCCGCCCTCGCCACCGTACTTGGCGGCGTTGACCATCGCCTCACGCGCGGCCTGGACCTGCGCCGCGAGCCGTTCGTCCAGGGGGCAGTCGCCGACGACCACGACCTCGATGGGCACGCCGTGGTGGTCCTCGACCTCGGCGGCGGTCTTCTTGACGGCCTCGGCGAGGGTGTCCGGCTCCTCGGCCTCGTCCTTGCCCGTGCCCTCGGGCTTGTACAGCCAGTTCCGCAACTCCCGCTCCTGGGCCCGCGCGAGGCGGCGGACCTCGCCGGCGTCCTCCGCGTTGCGCTGGATCAGGGTGAGGGTGTGCAGGACGGAGTCGTGCACGTGGGCGGCGACCTCGGCGCGCTCCTGGGCGCGGATGCGCATCAGGCGCTCCTCGGACAGGTCCTGGGTCATCCGGATCAGCCAGGGGCCGGCGAGCAGGGCGACGCCGACGAGGACGGCGAGGGTGGCGGTGAGGACGTTGCCGAGCTGTGCCGCGGAGCCGCGCACGACGATGAAGACGGTCAGCCCCACGCCGACCAGGGCGACTCCGGCCAGCGCCCGGGCGGCCTGGAGCAGCCGCCCGTGCCGTCCGGCGGCCGCGCTCCAGTGGGCGCGGCGGGCGTTGTCGGCCTGCCGCCACACGAGGACGACACCGGCCCCGACCAGCAGCGTCGGCCACACGTACCGGCCGGACTCGCCGCCGACCTGCACCTTGGAGATGAAGATCCCGGCGCCGATGAACAGCGCGATCAGTGCCGTGAGCTGCCCCCGGTCGGGCTTGCGCAGCCGCCGGGTGCCGTCGGGGAGGGTCTCGAAGTAGGTGCGGTGCCCGGCCCGGCCGCCCACGCCGAGCGGTACGAACACCCAGAACGCGGCATACAGCAGCACGCCCAGGCCGTCGCCGAACATGAACAGGCCGAGGAAGGCCAGCCGGACCCAGATCACGGGCAGCCCGAGGTGCCCGGCGAGACCGCGCGCGACACCGCCGAGCATCCGGCCGTCGGCGCTGCGGTAGAGCTTGCGCGGCGGTGCGGGCTCCAGTGGGGGTTCCGGTGCGTGCGGAACACGGGACGTGGCTGCGGGCATGTCACCGATGGTCACACGCGCGGACCGGGCCGGGCATCAGGGCCTCCCCCCAGTTCCGTCGGGGGGATATCAGGGTTGCGCCAGGGTCGGGCCGGATGCCGCGGCCGGTCGCGGCCGGTCACCATGGACCCATGACCGAAGTACACGAGGCGCCGCCGGCCGGCCCCGGCGCGCACAGGCCGCCGGCGGACCGGCCGCCGCTGCGCCGCAGCAAGAGCGACAAGGTCCTCGCGGGCGTGTGCGGGGGCCTGGGCCGGTACTTCGACCTCGACCCGGTGGTCTTCCGGGTCGTCCTCGGTGTCCTCGGGGTCACCGGCGGCGTCGGCCTGATCTTCTACGGCTTCGCGTGGCTGCTGCTCCCGGTGGAGGGCGAGGAGGACAGCGAGGCGAAGAAGGTGCTGACGGGCCGGGTCGAGGGCGCCACGCTCGCCGCGGTGTTCGCCGCGCTGGTGGGCTGCGCGCTGTTCCTCTCGATGATCGACAACGGCGACCTCGCGATCTTCTCCGTCCTGGTGGTCCTCGGGCTCGGCGGGGCCGCGTACTGGTCGCAGCGGCGGCGGCAGACCGCGGACCCGCAGGCACCGGTTCCCGACCCGCAGCGGCCCGCGCACTCCCCCGCGCCGCCGGAGACGAAGGCGCCGCCGGCCCCCGGCGGTCCGTCCTGGTGGCGCGACCCCCTGGTCAAGGACGGCACCACGGGCCCGGTCGGTGCCACGGGATACCTGTGGGGTCCGGACGACGCCGTCGCCGGCGAACGCCTCCCGGCCGCGGACAGGCTGGTCCCGGCCGCGCCGGGAGCCCGCCCGCCACGGCCCCGGCCGCGCGGCGGCATCGGCGGCCGGGTCTTCCTGCTGGCCCTGCTCGCCGGATGCGCGGGCACCGCCGCCGACTGGGAGGGCCGGCCGCTGGGCGAGGCCCTGCAGACCGGGCTGGCGGCCGCGCTGGTCGTCTTCGGGCTGGGCCTCGTGATCAGCTCGCTGTTCGGCCGCACCGGCTTCGGCACGGTGGTGTGGGCGGTGCTCACCTCCGCCCTGCTCGCGGTCGCGGCGGTACTGCCCCGCGACATCGCCACCGACTGGGGACGGGTCGAATGGCGCCCGGCGGCGGTCGCCGAGGTCCGGCCCGTCTACGAGGCGGGCACGGGGCTGGCCACCTTGGACCTGAGCCGCCTGGACGTGCCGAGGGGCACCACCGTGGCCGTGGACGCGTCGATCGCCGCGGGCCGGCTGAAGGTGGTCGTGCCGCGCGAGGTCACGGCCGAGGTCGACGTCACCATCCGCCGGCTGGGCGACGTACAACTGCCCGGGGACCGGGCCGACCGGATCGAGCACGCGGGCGAACAGAACCGGCGGGCGACCCTGCCCCCGGCGGCCGGCACGGAAGCCGGCGGGACGATCGAGCTGCGCCTCGGCGCGGGTGTGGGACAGGTGGAGGTGGCCCGTGCGGCGTCATGAGTTCCAGCCCGGCAGGATGGTCGCGGGACTGTCCCTGCTGCTCGCGGGCGTGCTGTACCTCCTCGACAACTCCGGGGAGGTGGACCTGCCGTGGTTCGCCGTCGTCCCCCTCGCCGTGGGCGGGCTGTCGCTCGCCGCCCTGGTGGGGCTGGTGACCTACGCCGTCCGCCGCGACAAGCGCAGCCGCGACCAGACGCGGGCGTCGAGCGACAGGTAGGGCGCCCCGGCGAGGACGAACGGAGTCCAGGCCATCAGGTAGGCCAGGTCGTTGCCGTAGTAGTACGGGGTCACCGCCCACGACACGGTGAGCCACAGGCTGAGCGAGATCAGCGCTCCGCCGAGGGCGGCGATCCGGGTCAGCAGGCCCACCAGGACTCCGAGGCCGACCAGGATCTCCGCGACGGCGAGGAACACGGCGAAGGCGACGGGGGCCTTGAGCGCCAGGTCCACCAGGGCGGGGATCGCGGAGGTGTCGCGCACCCCGCGCATCAGGTCGCCGATGGAGCCGTCGCCGGAGACGGAGAGGAAGGCGGAGTCGGTCAGCTTGTCCACTCCGGCGTACACGAAGGTCACACCGAGGAAGATCCGCAGGGGGAACAGCGCGTACCGGGCGGCGCGGGCGCGCAGACCTTCGTGCGACCGGGCGGAATCAGCGAGCAGCACATCGGTTCGAGTCATGAGTCATATGTATCCCCATCATTCGGCCACGTCGATGGTGCATCGGTTGGATTCCACTCCTGCGGCGGTCACCACCTGGATCTCGATCCGCCCCGGTTCCACCTCGGCCGGGACCGGGACCGTCAGCACGGCGTCGGAGGGGTTGGTGAACCCGCCGGCCACGGGGACCAGCGGTACGTGCACGTGCACCGGTCCGATCCGCACCACCAGCCGGGCCAGCATCTCCGGTGTCTGCGCACCGGGCGGTACGAAGCCCACCCCCCGGATCTCGATGTCGTCCCCGGGGCGGACGGCGGCGTCCAGGTCCCCGGGCTCGCGTCTGCGGACCACCGACAGCACCAGCGGGCGGGTGCCCTCCGCGTACTTCGACGCCAGGTACACGGCGGCGGACAGCGCCACCAGTAGGGCCAGCGACCAGGGCAGCCGGGGCAGCTGGTCGGGGAAGCGGGCCAGCGACACCGCCGCGTAGGCCAGCACCACCGTGGAGACGAGCACGTACTGCGCGTCCGGGAAGCTGCCCCGGCCGGCGTCGTCGGTCAGCAGGTCCGCTCCGCGCGGCCGGTCCGCGGGGAGCTTCTGGAGCCGCTGGCCCATGATGCGTACGCACACCACCCGGCGGACCAGGACCGCCACCCCCGACGTCAGGGCGACCACCGCCAGCAGCGGCAGCGCCCGGTCCAGCGCCAGGCCCGCGTACAGGGCTTCCCGTTCGGGGCCGGGTACCGAGGCCGCGAGCCGCACCGCGGGCAGCAGGGCGGCGAACGCCGTCAGCACCACCCAGGCGCTCGGCACGGCCTTCGAGGTGGACAGCCGGTTGTCCTCGCCGACCAGCGGGGCCAGCAGTCCGCCGCGCAGCGACTGGGCGCGGGCCGCGACGGTGAGCAGCCCGGCCAGCAGTGCGGCGGCCAGCAGTGCGGCGGTCCGGGCGGTGGACCAGCCGGTGCCCAGCGCGGTGCCGACCTGGACCAGCAGCAGGATCCCGGCGGCGATCCACACGGCGAGCACGACCCGGCGCGAGAACAGGTACAGCCAGGAGTTGCCGGCCTCCCGGCCCCGGTCGGCGACCGTGCGGGCCGACAGGGTCAGTTCGTCGGAGACCCACTGGCGGGAGGCGCCGAGGGAGTGGGCCACGGCGGCGGGCACTCCTTGCCCGGCGGCGAACTCGTCGCGCTTCTCCAGGAACGCGGCGACGGCGCGGCGGTGCCCCTCGCGGGCGCCGTGCGGGCAGTCGTCGCAGGTACAGCCGCCCGCGTGGGTACTTCGGGAGATCTCTTGGACAGCCACGAACGTGCCGCCTCTCTGAACTACGGTGCGATGCCAGCGAATTGTGCACCACTGCGGCAGTGCTCCGGATTGCGCACGATGTCAGAGCAGGTGATTAACGGTTCATGATGTTGACGCCACCCGCTGTGACACCTCAGGGGGTGCTTCCGGGGGCGGCCGCCGCGGCGCCTCCCGCGCGGCCCGCCGGGCCACCCGCTCTCCGTGCGGCTGGTAGTTCACCCAGGCCGCGAGATCGGTGCCGAAGCGCTCCCTGGCGGCGAGCGCGGCCCGGTGCTCGATGAGCACCGGCTTCCCGGCCGCCCGCGCGATCAGCTGCACCTGCGCCGCCCGCTCGGCCGCGAGGAACCACCAGGCCGCCGCGTCCACCGAGCCGCCGACCGTCAGCAGCCCGTGGTGGCGCAGGACGAGCGCCTTGTACGGGCCGAGCGCGATCCCGATCCGCCGGCACTCCTGAGGGTCGGGGGCGCCGCCCGTGTACTGGTCCAGCAGCGCGTGGTCCTCGTAGAAGGCGCAGGCCTCCTCGGTGATCGGGGCGAGCAGTTCGCCGAGCGCGGCGAGCGCCCTGCCGTAGGGGGCCTGCGTGCGGACCACCGCGACGACCTCGGGGCGGGCCCGGTGCACGGCGGCGTGCACGGCGAAGGCGGCCTGGTTGACCCGCCGCTCGCCCAGGACCACCCGGCCGTCCCCGTCGACGAGCAGCAGGTCCTCGGCGCCCAGTTCCGCGAAGGACCGCCCGAAGGGGTTCACCCAGTAGCAGTCCTCGAACTCCGGGTCGCGCGCGGTGACGTGTCCGCAGACCCCTTCTTCGTAGCCCAGCCCGCCGAACAGCCGCAGCGCGCCCGCCAGCCGCTCCTTGCGGTACGCGCGCTCGTCGGCGGGGTCGGAGTGGACCGGCGGCATCTCGAACCGCAACCGGTCCACGGGGACCGGTGCGGGCGCGGCTGCGGGCCCGGTTGCGGGCTGGTCCGGCATGGCCCCTCCTTCGACTCCTGTGACGGCTCGGCTCCTGCGACGGCTCGGCTCGGCTCGGCTCGGCTCGCGGCGCAAGGTACCGGCGGCGGGCCGAGGAGAACAGAGGAACGACGAAGCCGCCGCCCCGGACAGCGGGCGGCGGCTTCGGTTCGTTCGGGCGGGGACTACTCCCACTCGATGGTGCCCGGCGGCTTGCTGGTGCAGTCGAGGACCACGCGGTTCACGTCCGCCACCTCGTTGGTGATGCGGGTCGAGATCCGGGCGAGCACCTCGTACGGCATGCGCGTCCAGTCCGCGGTCATCGCGTCCTCGGACGAGACGGGGCGCAGCACGACGGGGTGGCCGTAGGTGCGGCCGTCACCCTGGACGCCGACGCTGCGGACGTCCGCGAGCAGGACGACCGGGCACTGCCAGATCTCCCGGTCCAGGCCGGCCGCGGTGAGTTCGTGGCGGGCGATGGCGTCCGCCTCGCGCAGCAGGTCCAGGCGCTCCTTGGTGACCTCGCCGACGATGCGGATGCCGAGGCCGGGGCCGGGGAAGGGCTGGCGCTGGACGATCTCGTCCGGGAGGCCGAGCTCCTGGCCGACCATCCGGACCTCGTCCTTGAACAGCTGGCGCAGCGGCTCGATGAGTTCGAACTCGATGTCGTCGGGGAGACCGCCCACGTTGTGGTGGGACTTGATGTTCGCGGTGCCGGTGCCGCCGCCGGACTCGACGACGTCCGGGTACAGGGTGCCCTGCACGAGGAAGGCCACGTCCGCGCCGCCCTCGGCGATGATCTCGGCCTGGGCCTGCTCGAACACACGGATGAACTCGCGGCCGATGATCTTGCGCTTGGCCTCCGGGTCGGAGACGCCGGCGAGCGCGTTCAGGAAGCGCTCCTGGGCGTCGACGACCTTCAGCTGCACGCCGGTGGCGGCGACGAAGTCCTTCTCGACCTGCTCGGTCTCGCCCTTGCGCATCAGGCCGTGATCGACGTACACGCAGGTCAGCTGCGAACCGATGGCCTTCTGGACGAGCGCGGCGGCGACCGCGGAGTCCACGCCGCCGGAGAGGCCGCAGATGGCGCGCTTGTCGCCGACCTGCTCGCGGATGGCCGCGACCTGCTCCTCGACGATGTTGCCGGTGGTCCAGGTGGGCGCGAGGCCCGCACCGCGGTAGAGGAAGTGCTCCAGGATCTGCTGGCCGTGCGTGGAGTGCATCACCTCGGGGTGGTACTGCACGCCGTACAGCTTCTTCTCGTCGTTCTCGAAGGCCGCGACCGGGACGACGTTGGTCGACGCGGTGACGGAGAAGCCCTCGGGGGCGGCGGAGCAGGCGTCGCCGTGGGACATCCACACCGACTGGTTCTCGGGGGTGCCCTCGAAGAGGGTGGAGCCGGCCTTGGAGACGGCGAGCGGGGTGCGGCCGTACTCGCGCGCGCCGGTGTTGTCGACCTGGCCGCCGAGGGTGACCGCCATCAGCTGGAAGCCGTAGCACATGCCGAAGACGGGGACGCCGGCCTCGAACAGGGCGCGGTCCATGGTGGGCGCGCCCTCCTCGTAGACGGAGGAGGGGCCGCCGGAGAGAATGATCGCCTTGGGGTCCTTGGCCAGCATCTCGGCCACCGGCATCGTGCTGGGGACGATCTCGCTGTAGACCCGAGCCTCGCGGACGCGACGGGCGATGAGCTGGGCGTACTGGGCGCCGAAGTCGACGACGAGGACCGTGTCCGGGGCGCTGTCGTGGGCGGCGGAGGGTGCTTCTGGCACGGGACGGCCTTCCGGCGGAAGAGGTGGCTGTTTTGTCGATTCTAACGGGGGACGTGGGACCGGTTTCGTCTCACCATCCGAACCGGGTTGGCCGGGAGGGGGACGGACGGCAATAATCCGTTCCATGCGCAAGCAGCTGAGCTTCCTCTTTACCTATGGCACCGGCCGGTCCGGTCGCCATGGGTCATCGTGATGCTCGCTTGAGCCGCTGACTTCCCAGAGCGCCCCGGTCCGACAGGACCGGGGCGCTCCGCGTTTTCCGGACCTGCGGGCCCCACCCGACAGGAGACCGACCATGACCACGACCGCCACCACCCCCGAGCAGCTGATCGCCGACTCCCGCGAGCGGATCGACGCCCTCGACGACCGGATCATCGGTCTGATCCAGGAGCGGATGGCCGTCTCGACGGTCATCCAGGACGTCCGCATCTCCACCGGCGGCCGCCGGGTGCACCTCTCGCGCGAGATGGAGGTGCTCTCGCATTGGAGCGACGCTCTCGGAAAGCCCGGCACCACGCTCGCGATGACCCTGCTGGAGCTGTGCCGGGGCCGCGTCTGAGAGCGGGCCCGCGGCCGTCGGGCGCGGGACGCGGTCGGGCGCTTCACTGCGTGACGGAGGCCACAGCCCGGCGGCGCGCGTTCCGGTACAACCATCCGTGCGGACCGCCTGTCACTCATGTACCGCGGCCGGTACCGCGCTCGGAGGGGGAGCGCGGTACCCGCCCGGCCGTCCGCAGCGAGGCGCGAGGTCTCAGAGGTCCCGCTTCGGCGGGACCTCCGGGACACCGAGGAACGGCAGCCGCAGGGCGCCGAAGGCCTCCTTCGGGACCGCCGGGGCGACCGGTTCGACGGCGGCGAGACGGACGTAGGCCGCGCCCTGTCGCGGGCGCGGGTCCCGCTCGCCCTTGTTCGGCCAGTACGACATCGCCCGCTCCGCCTGCGCCGTGATCGTCAGCGACGGGTTGACCCCGAGGTTGGCGGAGATCGCCGAGCCGTCCACCACCGAGATGCCCGGGTGCCCGTACAGCCGGTGGTAGGGGTCCACCACGCCCTCCTGCGGCGAGGCGCCGATCGGGCAGCCGCCGAGGAAGTGAGCGGTCAGCGGGGTGCCCATCAGCTCGCCGATGTTGCTGCCCGCGAAGCCGTTGATCTCCTCCGCCAGCAGGGTCGCCGCCTGTGTGGCCTCGGCGATCTGCACCGGGTTGGGGGCGCCGTGCCCCTGCCGGGCGGTGAGCAGGCCCTTCCCGATCCCGCCGGGTTTGCGGTAGGTCGTCAGGGAGTTGTCCAGCGACTGCATGACCAGGCCGATGATGGTCCGCTCCGACCAGCGCCGGTTGGACAGCGAGCGGGCCAGCTGGAGCGGGTGGCGGACGGTCCTGGCCAGCCAGGCACGCACCCGGTGCGGGCCGTACGGCACCTGGAGGACGGTCAGGAACCCCATGGCGTTGGAGCCCTTGCCGTACCGGACCGGCTCGATGTGGGTGTCGGCGTTGGGGTGCACGGACGAGGTGATCGCCACGCCCCGCGTGAAGTCGGTCCGCCCCTGGCCCCCGTGCCGCTCGCGGTAGCGGCGGTCGTCGGTCTGCGCGCCGACCAGGCCCTCGGAGTTGGTCCGGGTCAGCTCGCCGAGCCGCTCCGAGAGCCGCGGCAGCTCGCCCCGGTCCTTCATGGTGTGCAGCAGGGTCTGCGTGCCGTACGTGCCCGCCGCGACGACCACGTACCGGGCGCGCAGCACCTTGGCCCGGCCCTTGCGGCGGCCGTCGGTGGGGACGGTACGGACGCGGTGGCCGCCGTCCGGGTGCTCGGACAGTGCCGTGACCGTGGTCATCGGGTGGATGACGGCGCCGGCCCGCTCGGCCAGGTACAGGTAGTTCTCGCCGAGGGTGTTCTTCGCTCCGTGGCGGCAGCCGGTCATGCACTCGCCGCACTCGGTGCAGGCCCTGCGGGCGGGGCCGGCCCCGCCGAAGTAGGGGTCGGGGACCTCGTCCCCCGGCCGGACCCGCCGCCCGCCCTCGGCGTCTTCCCCGTCGCCGAAGAAGACGCCGACCGGGGCCATGTGGAAGGAGTCCGCCGCGCCCATCCGCGCGGCGGCCGCCTTGAGGTGGACGTCGGAGGGGGTCAGGGTCGGGTTGAGGCGCACCCCGAGCATCCGCTTGGCCTGCTCGTAGTAGGGGGCCAGTTCTCCGCGCCAATCGGTGATGGACGCCCACTGCCGGTCCTCGAAGAAGGCCGCCGGCGGCACGTACAGGGTATTGGCGTAGTTGAGCGAGCCGCCGCCCACGCCGGCGCCCGCGAGCACCATCACGTTGCCCAGCAGGTGGATCCGCTGGAGCCCGTACAGGCCGAGGGCCGGGGCCCACAGGTAGTTGCGCAGGTCCCAGCTGCTCTTGGGCAGGCTCTCACGGGTGAAGCGGCGCCCTGCCTCCAGGACGCCGACCCGGTAGCCCTTCTCCGTGAGGCGCAGCGCCGCGACCGACCCCCCGAAGCCGGAGCCGACGACGACGACGTCGTAGTCGTACGGGGTGCCGTCGTCGTCGCTGTCGCTCTCGCTGTGGTGCTCGTACGACACAGGTACCCCTTAGCGCAGTCGGAGGGCCTTCATGACCTTGAGGCTCCGGGTCATGAACGCCGCGTACTTCTCGTCGTCCATGCCCAGCGAGGGCGCCATCGGGAGCAGGCGCTGGTGGGCGATGGTCTGGGCCTCGGTGTACTTGAGGATGCCCTCGGAGCCGTGGCGGCGGCCGAGGCCGGAGTCCTTCATGCCGCCCATGGGCGCCTGGGCGCTGCCGTAGGCGGGGGCGTAGCCCTCGTTGATGTTCACGGTGCCGGTGCGCAGGCGGGCGGCGACGGCGTGGCCCCGGCGCGCGTCCTTGGTCCAGACGCTGGAGTTGAGCCCGTAGGCGGTCGCGTTGGCGTCCGCGACGGCCTGGTCCTCGTCGGTGAAGCGGTAGATGGAGACGACCGGGCCGAAGGTCTCCTCGCCGCACACGGCCATCGGGGACTCGACGCCGTCGAGGATGGTGGGCTCGTAGAACAGCGGGCCGATGTCGGGGCGGGCGGTGCCGCCGGCGACCAGGGTCGCGCCCTTGGCGACGGCCTCGTCGACGTGCCGCTGCACGGTCTCCAGTTGGCGCTCGCCGACCAGCGAGCCCATGTCGGCCCCGTAGGCGAGGGAGTTGCCGAGGCGCATGGCCCTGGTGCGGGCGGCGAACCGCTCCACGAAGGCGTCGGCGATCGAGGCGTGGACGTAGAGCCGCTCGATGGAGATGCACAGCTGCCCGGCGGAGGAGAAGCAGGCGCGGACGGCTCCCGCCGCGGCCTTCTCGATGTCGGCGTCGTGCAGGACCAGCATGGCGTTCTTGCCGCCGAGTTCGAGGGAGACCCCGACGAGGCGGTCGGCCGCGCCGCGGGCCACCTCGCGGCCGGTGCGGGTGGAGCCGGTGAAGGAGACGTAGTCCGCGTGCCGGACCACCTCGGGGCCGACGACGGGGCCCTCGCCGAGGACGATCTGGAAGACCTCGGCGGGCAGACCGGCCTCGATCAGCAGGTCACGGGCCCACAGGGCGGTCAACGCGGTCTCGGTGTCGGGCTTCATGACCACCGCGTTGCCCGCGACGAAGGCCGGCAGGGCGTCACCGACGGACAGTTCCAGCGGGTAGTTCCAGGGGGCTATCTGCCCGACCACCCCGCGCGGTTGGCGCAGCTCGGTCACCTTGGTGAGCGTCGGCATGGCGCCCGGGTGGCCCTTGGGCCGCAGGTACGAGGGGGCCTTGCGGCCGTAGTGGCGGGCGGCGACGGCGACCGCCTGGACCTCCTCGTGGGCGTGCAGGCGGGCCTTGCCGGTCTCCAGCTGGATGAGGTCGAGGACCTCGGACTGCCGGGCGAGTACCAGGTCGTGGAAGCGGAGCAGTACGGCGGCCCGCCCGCGCACCGGTACGGCGGCCCAGGCGGGCTGTGCGGCGCGGGCCCGGTCGAAGGCCTCGGCGACGTCCTCGGGGGTGGCCTCCGGCAGCTCCGCCAGCCGGTCCCCGGTGAAGGGGGTGTGGTTGGCGGTGCGTCCGGAGCCGATCACGCCGCGGGTCAGCCGGGCGACCAGGGCGGGGGTCACCACGTCGGCGGCGGTGCGCGCACCGGCCGGGGCCGGTGCGACCGGGTTGGTGGGCTCCGGTGCGGTGCGGAGGGGGGCGGCGGTGGCCTGCGAGTCCGTCATGGCGGTGAGCGTATTGCGCCCGGAAGCCTTTGGGTACCCGTCGGTAACCCGATTTTGCCATTTCCGCCAGTGATCGCTGGCAGGATCGGCCGGAACGGCCGGATCAGCCCGCCGCGCCGGCCGGCTGCCAGCCGCTGAGCACGATGTCGAACTGCTGCCGCGTCCTGTCCCAATCGGCGGCGGGGCTCGACATGTACACCGCGTACTCGGTGCCGTCCGGGGCGACGTACATCTGCTCGATGGCCCGCCGGGGCCCGGCGAGCGTCCCCTTCTCGGTCCAGGTGAAGTCCCACAGCGCGGCCCGGGTGCTGTCCCGGAAGGTGTTCTGGTTCAGCCGCTGCCGCTTGTACTCCGCCCGCTTGCGCACCTGCTTCTCCAGGTCCAGCAGGTGCACAAGCGGATTCTCGTAGTCCGGGGTCTTGTCGATGGCGATCCGGATGAAGTGATCGCCGTGGTCCGGGGTGTAGTCGATCTGGTCCCCGTTCACCTCCCGGCGCCAGCCCTCGGGCACGAAGAGGGTGAACCCCTCCTTGTCGGTGACCTCGGCCCAGCCGGCCGGAGGCCCGGCCTGCGCGGACTTCCCGCCCTCGTCCGACTGCCGGTCGGGCGTGGACACCGTCTTGTCGGAACTGCCGCCCTTGTCCGTCTCTCCGATGTACCTGAGCACCCCGAACACACCGCCGCCGCCGATCAGCGCCGCCACCAGGGCGACGGCCGCGGCGCGCTTGACCCGGCCGGCGGCCGGGTGCGCGGGTACGGACGCGGTCGCGGGCCCCGGCTGCTCGGGGAGCGCGGCCGTGCCGCCGAGTTCCGCGCGCCCGGTGGGTGCCGCGGTGGCGCCGGACCCGGCGGGGGCCGCGGCCGGCGCCGCGCCGGCGGGAGCGGCGGCGGGCGGCTCGGACGGGTCCTGCGCCGTCGCCAGTTCCGCCGGGGTCACCGCGCGCGTCGGTACGTACGCCTGCGCCGCCTTCGGCTCCCGCCCCTCCATGGCCTCCAGCAGCATCCGCTCGGCCTCCGCGGCCGAGGGGCGCTCCATCGGAGCCTTGCGCAGCAGGGCCGTGATGACCGGCCCCAGGGCGCCGGACTGGCGCAACGCCGGCATCTCGTCGTTCACCACGGCCTGCAGGCTGGAGATGGGCGACGTGCGGCGGAACGGCGAACGGGCCTCCACCGCCGTGTACAGGGTGGCGCCCAGCGACCACAGGTCCGAAGCCGGGTCGGGCACGCCGCCGGTCACCCGCTCCGGGGCCAGGTAGTCGATGGAACCGACGATCTCACCTGTGCGGGTGATGGAGGAGTCGCCCTCGATCGCGGCGATGCCGAAGTCCGTGAGCAGCACCCGCCCGTCCTTGGCGAGCAGGACGTTGCCCGGCTTCACGTCCCGGTGCAGCACGCCGACCGCGTGCGCGGCCCGCAGGGCGCCCAGCACGTGCAACCCGATCCGGGCCGCCTCGCGCGGCTCGATCCGCCCGGCCGCCTTGGCGGCCTCGGCGAGCGAGGGACCGTCGATGTACTCCATGACGATCCACGGCCGGTCGTCGTGCTCCAGCACGTCGTGGACCGTGACGACCGCGGGGTGCTGGATCCGGGCCGCCGCCCGGGCCTCCTTCTGGGTCCGGGCGTGCATGACGTCCCGATCGGCCTGGGAGACGTACAGACCCGCCGTCAGTTCCTTGACGGCCACCGTCCTGTGGAGGATCTCGTCGTGCGCGCGCCACACCTTGCCCATGCCGCCGCGGCCGATGGGCTCGACGAGCCGGTACCGGCCCGCCAGGACGGCACCCCCACCTGTCTGCTGTTCCACTCCACCCCGCCGCTCTCCGCACTTCAGGCCAGATTACGGATCCTGCGGGCGCTGCCGGAACCGCACGGGCACCGAATGGCAGCACTGTGACGCAATCGCCGTACTGATATGGCGTCAGCGGGCACTCAGCCCCCCGCACGGTAACTCGCCGTGGCCTTTTCGAAGACCTCGGTGACCTTGCCCTCGTCGTCCTGCGGGCCCGTCACGACCACGACGTGGTAGCTGCCGCCGAGGGCCACGACGAAGTTGCGGGCGACGACGTTGCGACCGGTGCCGTCGATCCACGTGTACTTGCCGGTGGCACGCAGTTGCTGGCCGACCTTCGTGCTCTTGACCTCGCTGACGGTGGACCAGGTCGATGTCCGGTACGGGGTGAGTTCCGGCTCCTTGTCCTTCTGGTAGGCCGCCGGGTCCGGATTGCCCTCGACCTTGTCCCGCCCGGGAACGACGGTCAGCACGAACTGCCCGTCGGTGTAGCGCACCTGGCCGGACTCGTTGATGCCGCGGCGCTCCCAGCCGTAAGGAACGGCGATCTCGAAGTGCTCCGGGTCCTGCTGCGTGGTGTACCCCTCGGGGGCGGGGGCGGCCGGCGGGGAACTGGGCCCGGGGGCCGGCGTGGTGAGGGTGCTCTGCGGCGCCGGCTTGGACTCGGGCGTGCCGGCGGGGGTCCGGGAGGGTTCTTGGGAGGGGGCCTGCCGCGTCGGCGTGCCGGCAGCGCCGCCGGGCCGCGCGGGCGCGCCGGAGCGCGGCATGAACAACATCGCGTACGCCACCGCCCCCGCCAGCAGGACCAGGATGGCGACCAGCAGCATCCGGCCCAGGGCGCGGGGCGCGCGGGGCTTGCGGGAGGGCGAGGGGTTGCGGTGGCGTCCGTGCAGGTCGCCGCGCCGGCGTACGACGGGCAGCCGGGCGGGATCGGGTTCCACCGGCGGGAGCAGGGCGAAGCCGGCGTCCGGCTCGGGGGCGGACCGCACGAGCGAGCGGAGCCAGCCGCGGAGCTCCTCGAAGTCGGGTCGCTCGGTGGGGTCCTGGCGCAGCAGCGACTCCACGACCGGACGGAGCGCTCCGCACTCCTCCGCGAAGGCGGGGGGCTCGGCGCAGACCAGCTCGACGAGCTCGGCGACGCTGTCCTCGGGGTACGGGGCATGCCCCTGGACGGCCCGGTACAGCAGGGCGCCGAGCGCCCACAGGTCGGTGGCGGGCCCGACGGGGGGCGCCAGCTGCCAGTGCCCGTGGACGGGACCGGCGGCCTGCTCGGGCGCCCACCGCTCGGTGACCGCCCCGACCACCGCCATCCGCGTCTGCCGCGCCCGCTCGGCGTCGAGCCCGGTCCGCGGACCGCCCCGACCGTCCCCGGCGGGCCCGGCCGGGGACGACGACTGCTCCCGGCCCGCGCCGGGGACCGTACCGGTGGCGTGGGCGCCGGGGTCGGAGCCGGGTCGCGGTTCCCACGGGCCTCGGCCGTCGCCGGGGCCGGGCGTCGCGTCGGCGAGCGGTAGGTGCGGGCGGGGCCGCGCGTGGTCGAGCGCCGCGGCCGGACGTCGGGGCGCGTCCGGGGCGCCCTGCCACGGGGTCGCCGGGTCCGGGGGCGCGGGCCGAGGGCGGTCGGCCGGAGGTTCGGCCTGCTGGTAGCCCTGCGGCAGGGCGAGTTGCGCGGGCAGTCCGGTCGCCGGCTCGGGCTGCGCGGGTGCGGCGGGCGGCTCCCCCGCGTCGTGTGCCGGGAAGCCGGACTCCGGCTGCGGCCGGACCGGTGCGAGCGCGTCGGGGCGCGGGGCGGCGCCGTGCCGGGCGGCGCCCCCGCTGTCCGGGCCGCCGTACGGGTACGAGTACCCCTGCGGGAGGTTC
Organism: Streptomyces sp. NPDC055254; assembly: GCF_053606025.1. NCBI lineage: Bacteria > Bacillati > Actinomycetota > Actinomycetes > Kitasatosporales > Streptomycetaceae > Streptomyces > Streptomyces sp. NPDC055254. The sequence goes on from NZ_JBSGQV010000002.1 coordinate 111,767, forward strand.
GACCCCTCGGGCCGCGGCTCCGGCCCGGGGTCGCTCCCGGTCCTGCGCTGCTCGGTGACCCGGGCCGCGGCGGCCCTGGTCCCCGCCCGGTACGCGGCGACGGCTCCGGCCCGCGCCGCGGCCTTGAGGTCGGGCCGGTCCTCGGGGCTCTCCCGGGGGTGGTCGGGCGTGATGTGGTCCCGGTAGCGGGGCCCGGTGTCGTACCCGGGAGCCACCAGCGGTGCGTATGCGGGCGGCTCCGTCGCCTCGGGGTGCTCCTGTCCGGGCCCGGTACGGACTTCCTGGCCCCGGGGTCCGGCACCGGCCGGGGGCCCCGCCTCGGGTGAGGTGTGGGGTCCGGTCCGGGGCCGGCCCTGGGCCCATTGCTGCGGCTGGGACCGGGACCCGGAATCGCTCCCGTACCCGTACTCGGCCTCGTCCGGTCGCACGGCGAGCTCCGTTCCGGGCCGCCGCGCCGCCCCCGGCACGGGACCGTCGTCACCCCACCCGCCGCCCCCGCCGGAGCCGAGCGCCGCCCCCGGTACGGGGTCGTACCCGCACAGGGCGTCCTCCGCCGCGCCGGCCGCCAGGCCCGTCAGCATCACCCGGCCGTCGTCGCAGACCAACACCGTGCGGACGGTGATGTTCCGGTGGGTCCAGCCGTGCGCGTGCAGCACCCTGAGCGCCGTCAGGACGTCCGCCGCGACCTCCGCCGCCCGGTACGGGCTCATCGGCTCGTCGGCGATCAGCGCCGCCAGCGGTCGGGCCGGCACCAGCTCGCTCACGATCCACAACGAGCCGCCCTCGGCGAACACGTCGAAGACCTGGTCCAGTCGGGGGTGGTCCGGGATCGCGGCCGCCGCCTGCGCCGCGTCGATCGCGCGCCGCACGGCCGGCAGGTCCGCCGGGGAACGCCGCCCGGCCGCCGGGGCCCGGTGGCCGTCCAGCAGCTCGGCGTCCACCACTTCCGGCAACGGCACCTGGCGCACCAGGACTTCCTGCCCGCTGCGCGTGTCGAAGGCCCGGGTCTCGACGAGCTCGTGCTCGTCCGACGGCGGCAGCGGCAGACGGTAGCGGTGGGCCAGGATCCGGCCCGCGTAGTCCTCCACATCGCCTCCCCCGGGGTGCGGTGGGGTCCCCCGCGGCCCCGGCAGCCACGATACGTCGCCGGGGGCTCCCGCGTCCGGAGGTCAGCCCAGCGGCTGGAAGGTCTGGAAGGCCGTGTTGCGCATCTGGGTGCACTCGGGGCCGTCCCACTGGTCGGCGGCGCAGCTGATCATGATGGCGTAGCCGCGGTTCGCATCCACCTTGAAGCCCCGGTTGAGCACGCGGACCTTGACGCCCTTCTGCTCCCGCTCGAACTCCCAGTCCGCGACGGTCGGGTAGTTGTTGTAGCTGGTGGGGTTGATCCCGATCAGCTTGTACCCCGTGCTGCTGCCCCGCACCGCGGGGGCCAACTCCTCCCACGCGCGGCGGGCGTCGTCGCCCGGAGTCGGGCTGAAGTCGACCTGGATCCTGGGGAACCCGCCGTCACGGCTGTATATGGCGCCGGAGTTCGTGCCCGCCGTGCCCGTGTGGCGGAAGCCCTCGGGCATCGCCATCGAGAAGCGGAAGCCGAGGTCCGTTATCTGTATGTACCCCGACGGGAGCGCGCCGCCCGGGGTCCCGGGGGCGGCGCCCTGGCCCTGGGCCTGGCCCTGGCCCTGCCCCTGGTCCTGCCCCTGGCCCTGGGCGGTACCGGCTGTCTGCTGTCCCTGGTCCTGCTGACCGGCGGAGTTGCCGGCGCCGTCGGTCGAGCCGTTGGCCCCGCCGCTGCCGTTGGCGCCGGCTCCCGGCTCTCCGGGCTTGGGGGTGTTCTGCGGGGAGCCGCCCGGAGAGGGGTTGCCGGAGGCGGTGGGGGTGGCTCCGCCGCCCTTGCCCTCGTCCTTGCGGCCGTCCTTGCCGTCGCCGCTGAAGGCGTAGACGACCAGTGAGCCGACCGCCGCCAGCACGACGACGAGGGCGGCTATCGCGAGCGCGATGGTGCGGCGCGGCAGGACGTCGGTGAGCGGCGCCACCACCGGCACGCGCTTGGGCGACGGGGCCTCCGCGGCGGTGGCGGCCGTCGCCGCCGCGGCCGTCGCCACCGCCGCGGCGGCCGCCTTGCGGGCCGACTTCAGCGCGGCTCGGGCCCGTTCGCGCTGCTCGCGCTCGCGGCGTTCGCGCTCCTTCTTCGCCGCCTTCTCGGCGGCCTTCTCGGCCGTCGCCCTCTCGGCCGCCTCCTTGGCCTGCGACAGCGAGATCTGCCGGGTCTCCTCGGCTGCCGGGGCCGGTACGGGGGCCGCGACGGGCTCGGGGGCTCCGACGACGGCCGCGAGCATCGCCCGGGCGCGTACGTCGTCGAGGCGGTGGGCGGGATCCTTGGCGAGCAGGCCGTAGATGACCTCGGTCAGCGGGCCGGCGTTCTTGGGCGGGTCGACCGGCTCGGTCATCACCGCGGTGAGGGTGGCGAGCGCGGAACCCTTGTCGTACGGGGGCACGCCCTCGACCGACGCGTACAGCAGACCACCGAGCGACCACATGTCCGCGGGCGGGCCGGGCTTGTAGCCGCGGGCGCGCTCGGGGGAGATGTAGGAGGGGGCACCGACGAGCATGCCGGTGGAGGTGACGGAGGGGTCGCCCTCTACCTGCGCGATACCGAAGTCGGTGAGGACGACGCGGCCGTTGCCGGCGATGAGCACGTTGGAGGGCTTCACGTCACGGTGCAGGATGCCCTGGCCGTGCGCGGCGCGCAGCACGTCGAGCACCGCGAGGCCGACCTCGGCCGCGCGGTGGGGGGTGAGGGGGCCGTTGTCCCGGATGAACTCGGCCAGGGAGGGGCCCTCGATGAGCTCCATGACGATCCACGGCCGGCCGTCCTCGTCGACGACGTCGTAGACGGTGACCGCTCCGCCGCTGCGGATCCGGGCGATGGCCTTGGCCTCGCGGAGCGTGCGGGTGATGAGGCGGCGCTTCTCGTCCTCGTCGACACCGTTGCCGAAGCGGAGCTCCTTGACGGCGACGGTCCGACCCAGGGTCTCGTCCTGGGCCCGCCAGACGGTACCCATACCGCCCTTGCCGAGCACCTCGCCCAGCCGGTACCGCCCCGCGAGCAACCGCCCCTCGTCCGCAGCCCCGGCCTTGCCGGCCCCCGCCTTCCCCTTCGCCCTACCCGAACGCCCCTCGCCGGCCCCACCCTCGCCGGACGCAACCTTGGCCGACGCCTTGTCGGGCAGGACCGTCGCAGGCGCAGCCCCGGCGGGCGCAGCCTTGTCGGACACGGCCCCAGCAGGCGCAGCCTTGTCAGGCACGGCCCCAGCAGGCGCGGGTACGGCCTTGGCCGGCGCGGGCTTCGCGTCCTCCGACTCCGCCACGGCAGCACCCTTGCCCGTACCCGCCTGCGCGTCGACGGCCGGGGTACCCGGCTGCACGTCCTCGTTCTCGGCGTCCTCGGCAACGGCCTTGGTCAGCTTCGGCTTGCCGGCCGCAGGCTTCGCGTCCTCGGGTCCGGCCGTCGGCGCGGCCTTCACCGCTGCTCGCCGAAGGGGCTTGCGTTTCGCGGCCACCGGCTTCGCAGCCCCACCCGACTTCACGTCAGCGGGCGCGGCAGCAGACACGGCCTCCGCAGCGTCAGCGGAGCCCGCGTCAGCGGAGCCCGCGTCAGCGGAGCCCGCGTCAGCAGGGGGCGCACCGGCGGAGGTGGCCTCCGCAGGGGGCGCGTCAACGGCGGGCGCGTCCGCAGGCTCCGCGGGCGCGGCCTTCGCGGCGCCGCGCTCCGCGTCGGCCGGTTCGGGCGCGGACGCGGGCCGGGACGGCAGCGGCCTCGCAGGTCCGGGCTTCGCCGCAGGCGACCCGGCATCCTTCGTGCCCTCGGCCTCGGACCCCGCGGGCTTCGCCGCAGGCGACCCGGCAGGCGAGCCGCCAGGCGTCCCGGCAGGCGACTCGGTGTGCTCCGGCTTCGACATGCGTCCCCTCTGCGATCGTGCCGCCTGCTCCCGCAGCCCCGGCAGCGGCCGGGCCCCGCGGTAACCCGCCCCGGCAGAACCATCATTGTTCCTCACTCCGCAACGGACGGGCGCCCGGGGTCCGCGGTTCCGCCTTTCGCATCCCGGAGTTACAACGGAGCGATGTCCGGAGCCCCCAGCCGCGCCGCGTCCGCCGTCTGGTCGTCCGGCTGGCGCTGCGACTCCCGTTCCGCCTCGACCCGCTTCTCGTAGTGCTCCACTTCCTTCTCGATCTGCTGCTCGTCCCACCCCAGCACCGGTGCCATCAACTCCGCGCACTCCCGCGCGGACCGCGTCCCCCGGTCGAAGGTCTCGATCGAGATCCTCGTCCGCCGCGTCAGGACGTCGTCCAGGTGCCGGGCGCCCTCGTGCGAGGCGGCGTAGACGATCTCCGCGCGCAGGTAGTCGTCCGCCCCGGACACCGGCTCGGCCAGCCCGGGATCGGCGGCGATCAGATCGAGCAGTTCCTCCGTCAGCGACCCGAAGCGGTTCAACAGGTGTTCCACCCGCACCACGTGAAGACCCGTCCGGGCGGCGATCCCGGCGCGCCCGTTCCACAGGGCCCGGTACCCCTCCGCGCCCACCAGCGGCACGTCCTCCGTCACGCACTCCGCCACCCGCTGGTCCAGCCCGTGCACCGCCTCGTCGACCGCGTCCTTCGCCATGACCCGGTACGTCGTGTACTTGCCGCCGGCGACCACCACCAGCCCCGGCACCGGGTGCGCCACCGTGTGTTCCCGCGACAACTTGCTCGTCGCGTCCGACTCCCCGGCCAGCAGCGGCCGCAGGCCCGCGTACACGCCCTGCACGTCGTCGCGCGTCAACGGGACGGCCAGTACCGAGTTCACGTGCTCCAGGAGGTAGTCGATGTCGGCGCTCGACGCCGCCGGGTGCGCCTTGTCCAGGTCCCAGTCGGTGTCCGTGGTCCCCACGATCCAGTGCCGGCCCCACGGGATGACGAAGAGCACCGACTTCTCCGTCCGCAGGATCAGCCCGGTGCTCGAATGGATCCGGTCCTTCGGCACGACCAGGTGGATGCCCTTCGACGCCCGCACGTGGAACTGGCCGCGCTCCCCGATCAGGGCCTGGGTGTCGTCCGTCCACACCCCCGTCGCGTTCACGATCTGCTTCGCGCGGATCTCGTACTCCCCGGCCGCCCGTCCCCCGTCCACATCGCGCACCCGCGCGCCGACCACCCGTTCGCCCTCGCGCAGGAAGCCGATCACCCTCGCCCGGTTGGCGCAGTGCGCCCCGTACGCCGCGGCCGTGCGCACCAGCGTGGCGACGTACCGCGCGTCGTCCATCTGGGCGTCGTAGTACTGCAGGGCCCCGACCAGGGCGTCCTTGCGCAGGGCCGGCGCCACGCGCAGGGCGCGCGCCCGCGACAGGTGCCGGTGCACCGGCAGCCCGCGGCCGTGCCCGCTGGAGACGGACATCGCGTCGTAGAGCGCGACGCCCGATCCCGCGTACAGGCGCTCCCAGCCCTTGTGCTGGAGGGGGTACAGGAAGGGCACCGGCTTCACCAGGTGCGGGGCGAGGCGCTCCAGCAGCAGGCCGCGCTCCTTGAGCGCCTCCCGTACGAGCGCGAAGTCGAGCATCTCCAGGTACCGCAGGCCGCCGTGGATCAGCTTGCTGGAGCGGCTGGAGGTGCCCGACGCCCAGTCCCGCGCCTCCACCAGGCCCGTCGAGAGGCCTCTGGTCACGGCGTCGAGCGCGGTTCCGGCGCCGACCACTCCCGCGCCCACGACGAGCACGTCCAGTTCCCGCTCGGCCATATGGGCGAGCGCCTCGGCGCGCTGCGCCGGTCCCAGTGTCGCTGTCCTCACGGCTGCCTCCCGTTGGTGCGGGTGCTCCCCGCGTCGTGCGGGTGATCCCGCTCACATCCCCGCCCCATGATTCTGACCGGCCGCACCCGCATCAGCCACCGCCTGTGGACAACACAACGGCGGTGATCGCCTCAGAATGCGACATATCTGTCATATATACGCCTAGTCTGACATTGCGCCAGCTCCCCGTGTGGGCTCCACGTGTCCACAGGGCTTGCGACCGCAGCCCCCTCACGTCAGGGAAGGGACGGCACCCCCATGCCCGCAGATCTGGCCGTCATCGGACTCGGCCATCTCGGCCTCCCCCTCGCCCAAGCGGCCGTGGCCGCCGGAATCGAGACGGTCGGCTACGACAGCGGTCCGGTCACGGACTCCACCCTCACCGCCGCCGAGGTCCGCCGCATGTCGGCGGCCGGCTTCCGGGTCACCACCAACCCCGCCGAGCTCGGCCGGGTCCGCACCGCCGTCATCTGCGCACCCACCCAGCTCGGCGCCGACCGCGCGCTGGATCTCTCCGCCGTCGGCGAGGCGGGTCACGCGCTCGCCGCCCGGCTGCGCGCGCACACCACCGTGATCCTCGAATCCGCCGTCCACCCGGGCGTCACCGAGGACTACCTCCGCCCGATCCTCGAAGCCGGCTCCGGGCTGCGGGCGGGCCGGGACTTCCACTTGGCCTACTCCCCCAGCCGGCTCGACCCGGGCAACCGGACTCACGGCATCTCCAACACCCCGAAGGTGATCGGCGGTCTCACCCCCGCCTGCACCGAGTCCGCGCACGCCTTCTACGCCCGCCTCACCGAGAAGGTGGTCCGCGCCCGCGGCCTGCGCGAAGCCGAGACCGTCCAGCTCCTGGAGACCAACTACCGGCACGTGAACATCGCCCTCATGAACGAGATGGCGGTGCTCTGCCACGACCTCGGCGTCGACCTGTGGGACGTCATCCGCTGCGCCGAGACCAAGCCCTACGGGTTCCAGGCCTTCCGCCCCGGTCCCGGCGTCGGCGGTCACGGGGTCCCCCTGGACCCCAACTACCTCCCCCACACCACCCGCACTCCGGGCCACCCCCTGCGCATGGTCGGCCTGGCCCAGGAGATCAACAACCGGATGCCGCAGTACGTCATCCAGCGGTCCGCCACCCTGCTGAACGAGCACGGCAAGTCCGCCCGCGGGGCCCGCGTCCTGCTGCTCGGCGTCACGTACAAGCCCGACCTCGCCGACCAGGAGGGCTCCCCGGCCCGCGAGATCGCCAGCCGGCTCCTCGACCTGGGCGCGCTCATCAGCTACCACGACCCGTACATCACGGGCTGGCGCGTACGGGACCAGCCGGTCCCGCGGGCCGAGTCCCTGTACGAGGCCGCCGCCAACGCCGACCTGACCGTCCTGCTCCAGCACCACCGCACGTACGACCTGCAGGGCCTCGCGGTGAAGGCCCAGCTGCTCCTGGACACCCGGGGCGCCAGCCCGGTGGGCGCGGCCCACCGGCTCTGAGGCCCGGGGAATCCCCCTCACGGGTGTCGTGGGCGTCACCGAGCACCAGATCGGCCACGCCGGCGTCGGGGTCGGCTTCGTGACCGGCCCGGCCCGGCCGCCGGCAGGATGGCGGAGTCCTTCGCGCTCGGCGCCGTCGCCGCCTTCCGGACGGCCCGCAAGACCGCGGCCTGAGCGGCCCGGGACCTACGCCGGAGGGCCGGCACCCCGAGCGGGGTGCCGGCCCTCCGGCGTCGTGTACGGCAGCCGGGTCAGCGGCTGTGCTGGGAGTCCGCGACCGTGACCTCGACCCGCTGGAACTCCTTGAGCTCGCTGTAGCCGGTGGTGGCCATCGAGCGACGCAGCGCGCCGAAGATGTTCATCGAACCGTCGGGGCTGTGCGAGGGACCGGTGAGGATCTCCTCCGTGGTGCCCACGGTGCCGAGGTCGACCTTCTTGCCGCGCGGCACGTCCTCGTGGACGGCCTCCATGCCCCAGTGGTTGCCCCGGCCGGGCGCGTCGGTGGCGCGGGCCAGCGGGGAGCCCATCATCACGGCGTCGGCGCCGCAGGCGACGGCCTTCGGGATGTCACCCGACCAGCCCACGCCGCCGTCGGCGATGACGTGCACGTAGCGGCCGCCGGACTCGTCCATGTAGTCGCGGCGGGCCGCGGCCACGTCCGCGACGGCGGTGGCCATCGGGACCTGGATGCCGAGCACGTTGCGCGTGGTGTGCGCGGCGCCGCCGCCGAAGCCGACCAGGACGCCCGCCGCGCCGGTGCGCATCAGGTGCAGGGCCGCCGTGTAGGTGGCGCAGCCGCCCACGATGACCGGGACGTCGAGCTCGTAGATGAACTGCTTGAGGTTCAGCGGCTCGGCGGCTCCCGACACGTGCTCGGCGGAGACCGTGGTGCCGCGGATCACGAAGATGTCCACGCCCGCTTCGACGACGGCCTTGGAGAACTCCACGGTGCGCTGCGGGGAGAGCGCGGCGGCGGTGACGACGCCCGAGTCGCGCACCTCCTTGATCCGCCGGCGGATCAGGTCCGCCTGGATCGGCGCGGAGTAGATCTCCTGGAGACGGCGGGTGGCGCTCTCCTCGTCCAGGCCGATGATCTCGTCGAGCAGCGGCTGCGGGTCCTCGTGGCGGGTCCACAGGCCTTCGAGGTTCAGCACGCCGAGGCCGCCGAGCTCGCCGATGCGGATCGCCGTCTGCGGGGAGACGACCGAGTCCATGGGGGCGGCCAGGAAGGGGAGCTCGAAGCGGTACGCGTCGATCTGCCAGGCGATCGAGACCTCCTTCGGGTCCCGGGTACGCCGGCTCGGGACGATGGCGATGTCGTCGAACGCGTACGCCCTGCGGCCGCGCTTGCCGCGCCCGATCTCGATCTCAGTCACGTGTGGTGGCCTTTCCTCTGGGTCTGCCCGACCAGTATCCCCGAACGCCGGACGGCCGCGTTCCCGTGACCGCTGTACGGACGTACCCGCCCCGCGGCGGCGTACGCGCGGGGCGCCGGGCCACGGCGAAGGGGGCGGGCCCGGCCGGGCCCGCCCCCTCTCACGTCCGTACGGTCAGCCCTTGCGGCTGTAGTTCGGCGCCTCGACGGTCATCTGGATGTCGTGCGGGTGGCTCTCCTTGAGGCCCGCCGAGGTGATCCGGACGAAGCGGCCCCGGTCCTGCAGCTCGGGGACCGTGCGGCCGCCGACGTAGAACATCGACTGGCGCAGGCCGCCGACGAGCTGGTGCACGACCGCGGAGAGCGGGCCCCGGTAGGGCACCTGGCCCTCGATGCCCTCGGGGATGAGCTTGTCGTCGCCGCCCACGCCCTCCTGGAAGTAGCGGTCCTTGGAGAAGGAGCGCTGGTCGCCGCGGGACTGCATCGCGCCGAGCGAGCCCATGCCCCGGTAGGACTTGAACTGCTTGCCGTTGATGAAGAGCAGCTCGCCCGGGGACTCCTCGCAGCCCGCGAGCAGCGAGCCGAGCATCACCGTGTCGGCGCCCGCGACCAGGGCCTTCGCGATGTCGCCGGAGTACTGGAGGCCGCCGTCGCCGATGACGGGGACGCCCGCCGCCTTGGCCGCGAGGGCGGCCTCGTAGATCGCGGTGACCTGCGGGACGCCGATGCCGGCGACCACGCGGGTGGTACAGATGGAGCCGGGGCCGACGCCGACCTTGATGCCGTCGCAGCCGGCGTCGATCAGCGCCTGGGCACCGTCGCGGGTGGCGACGTTGCCGCCGATGACGTCCACGCCGGAGTTCGACTTGATCTTGGCGACCATGTCGCCGACCAGCCGGGAGTGGCCGTGGGCGGTGTCGACGACGATGAAGTCGGCGCCCGCCTCGATCAGGGCCTGCGCGCGGTCGTACGCGTCACCGGCCACGCCGACGGCCGCGCCGACGAGCAGCCGGCCTTCCTTGTCCTTGGCGGCGTTCGGGTACTGCTCGGCCTTGACGAAGTCCTTGACCGTGATGAGGCCCTTGAGGATGCCCGCCTCGTCCACCAGCGGAAGCTTCTCGATCTTGTGGCGGCGCAGCAGCTCCATGGCGTCCACGCCGGAGATGCCCACCTTGCCCGTGACCAGCGGCATCGGGGTCATGACCTCGCGCACCTGGCGGCTGCGGTCCGACTCGAAGGCCATGTCGCGGTTGGTGACGATGCCCAGGAGCCTGCCGGCCGGGTCCGTCACCGGCACGCCGGAGATGCGGAACTTGGCGCACAGCTGGTCGGCCTCGCGCAGCGTCGCGTCCGGGTGCACCGTGATCGGGTCGGTGACCATGCCGGACTCGGAGCGCTTGACCAGGTCGACCTGGTTGGCCTGGTCGGCGATGGAGAGGTTGCGGTGCAGCACGCCGACACCGCCCTGGCGGGCCATCGCGATGGCCATGCGGGCCTCGGTGACCTTGTCCATGGCGGCGGACAGCAGCGGGACGTTGACGCGCACGTTCCGCGAGATGAGGGAGGAGGTGTCGATCTCGTCCGGCGCCATGTTCGACGAGCCCGGCAGCAGCAGGACGTCGTCGTACGTCAGCCCGAGGGTGGCGAATTTGTCGGGCACTCCGTCGGCGTTGGCAGTCATGACACCTTCCCAAATGGTCTTGCTCTGCGCGGATGTCCATGCTAACGGGATCCCGCAGCGTCTCATTCCACGACTAAGGCCCGGAGGAAGTTTCGTCGTTTCCTACGAGCCCGGCGCGACCGCCGGGCGTCACTGCTCGGCGAGCGCCCGCAGCCTGCTGAGCGCCCGGTGCTGGGCGACCCGAACGGCCCCGGGGGACATGCCGAGCATCTGGCCCGTCTCCTCGGCGGTCAGCCCGACGGCCACCCGCAGCACGAGCAGCTCGCGCTGGTTCTCCGGGAGGTTGGCGAGCAGCTTCTTGGCCCAGGCGGCGTCGCTGCTGAGCAGCGCCCGTTCCTCCGGCCCCAGCGAGTCGTCCGGCCGCTCCGGCATCTCGTCGGAGGGCACGGCCGTGCTGCCCGGATGCCGCATCGCGGCCCGCTGGAGGTCCGCGACCTTGTGCGCGGCGATGGCGAAGACGAAGGCCTCGAAGGGGCGCCCGGTGTCCCGGTAGCGGGGCAGGGCCATCAGGACCGCGACGCAGACCTCCTGCGCCAGGTCCTCGACGAAGTGGCGAGCGTCACCGGGAAGCCGCGAGAGCCGGGTGCGGCAGTAGCGGATGGCGAGCGGGTGTACGAAGGCGAGCAGATCGTGCGTGGCCTGCTCGTCACCCTCCACCGCACGGCGTACGAGCGCGCTGACGGCCCCGGCACTGCCGCCCTTGGCGGCGCCGGTGGGGCCTGTGGCCGCGGGTGACCCCAGGGCCTCGTCGTCGCGCATCGATCCATGGTGCCTTGGCGCCGGAGGATCTGCGGCACCGCGGCCCTTGTTGTGCATCGAAGCGTTATGAGCGGGTGCGCCGGAACTCATCGTCTGCGCCCTCCCCTCCCGCTCGGCCGAATGGTCCCCGAGTACTCCACATCTCCAAGGATGCGGCATCGCGCGCGAAGCGACACGTCCCCCGGATTGTGCCCCGCCGATCCCCTGTGCGCACGGGGTACGCCCGGACGGGGCACGCCCTGCCGGGCGGGGTCCGGCGACGCCGCCCGGACGACGGCGTGCCGCCCCGTCCGCCCGGGCGGACGGGACCGCGCACGGCGGGCCCGCCGTGACCCGGAGGTCAGCGGACGAGGCCCCAGCGGAACCCGAGGGCCACGGCGTGCGCCCGGTCGGAGGCACCGAGCTTCTTGAACAGCCTGCGGGCGTGCGTCTTGACCGTGTCCTCGGAGAGGAAGAGCTCGCGCCCGATCTCCGCGTTGGACCGGCCGTGGCTCATGCCCTCCAGCACCTGGATCTCACGCGCGGTGAGCGTGGGCGCGGCGCCCATCTCGGCCGAGCGGAGCCGGCGCGGGGCCAGCCGCCACGTCGGGTCGGCGAGGGCCTGGGTGACCGTGGCCCGCAGTTCGGCGCGCGAGGCGTCCTTGTGCAGGTAACCGCGGGCGCCGGCGGCGACCGCGAGGGCCACGCCGTCCAGGTCCTCGGCGACCGTCAGCATGATGATGCGGGCGCCCGGGTCGGCCGAGAGCAGGCGGCGGACCGTCTCCACACCGCCGAGCCCGGGCATCCGGACGTCCATCAGAATCAGGTCGGAGCGGTCGGCACCCCAGCGGCGGAGGACTTCCTCGCCGTTGGCAGCCGTCGTCACACGCTCGACGCCGGGCACGGTGGCAACCGCGCGACGGAGCGCCTCTCGGGCAAGCGGGGAATCGTCGCAGACGAGGACGGATGTCATGACCGCCCTCCGCAGCTGCTGATGCGCGTCACCTTGAGCCTCCAGGCTGGTACGTATCGTCACCTGTGCGGTCGACATCCCCGGACACGTGTCCGAGAACTTCTTGGTTCAACCGCCATCGCACTCTCAACGATGGTCACTCGAAAGAGTTACGGGTCGGACGGACACCTTCAGCACTCTACGTGAGGAAGCGATCACGGCGCCGGAGGCGCGCGCCGGTTGTCCTCCATTTGGAGCTATGCCCTATTTGGCGGCTTTCCTTCCGTTCGGCACATGTCTGAGGCTAGATTCCCAATGAGTCATATTTACATCTACTCCGACAGTAGGTGTGGAGACGTGGACCGCACGGACCGTATCCGCCTCAGTACCGGCACCAAGAGGACTACCCATGGCAGATTTCTCCCGCCTCCCCGGACCGAACGCCGACCTCTGGGACTGGCAGCTGCTGGCTGCCTGCCGCGGGGTCGACAGCTCCCTCTTCTTCCACCCGGAGGGCGAGCGGGGCGCGGCCAGGAGCGCGCGCGAGGCCTCGGCTAAAGAGGTCTGCATGCGATGCCCGGTGCGCTCGGAATGCGCTGCGCACGCACTCGCCGTCCGCGAGCCCTACGGGGTGTGGGGCGGCCTCACCGAGGACGAACGCGAAGAACTGATGGGGCGGGCGCGGCACCGCCTGATCCCCGCGTCGTCCGCGATCGGACCCGTACCGCCGCACTGACCGGAGGCTCCCGCACGCCGCGTACGCCCCGCACACCCTCGTCGAACCCGAACCCGAACCCGAAGCCGAAGCCGCCGCCGTCACGGGGTGGCGGCCCGGGCCCCGGCCGCCCTCGCGCCCGGCGCCGGGCGGGCCCGGCACCCGCCGGGTCGCCCCCGGTCGGGTCAGCGCCCGGCGGCCCGTTCGAGTTCCGCCAGGGTCGCCGCCACGGCCGGTACGCGGGCCAGGTCGGGCAGGGTCAGCGCCACGACCTCCCGTTCCACCGCCGGCTCCACGGCCACCGCGCTCACGCCCTTGGCCCGTACGGACTCCACCGCGAGCCGGGGCAGGACGGCCACGCCCAGCCCCGCGCCCACCAGGCCCACCACCGCCGGATAGTCGTCGGTGGCGAAGTCGATGCGCGGGGTGAAGCCCGCGCTCTCGCACACCTCCACCAGGTGGCGGCGGCAGCGCGGGCAGCCCGCGATCCAGGGCTCGTCGGCCAGTTCGGCCATGCCCACCCGCTCCGCACCGGCCAGCCGGTGCCCGTCCGGCACCAGCCCGACGAGCCGGTCGGTGAGCAGCGGCCGCACGACGAGGTCCTCCCACTCCGCGGCGGCCCCGGCCGACCCGCCGTAGCGGAAGGCGAGGGCCACGTCGCAGTCGCCCTCGCGGAGCATCTCCACCGACCGCGGCGGCTCCGCCTCGACGAGGGAGATCCGCGTGCCCGGGTGCGCGGCGCGCATCGCCGCGAGCGCCGTGGGCACCAGGGTGGAGCTGCCGCTCGGGAAGGACACGAGCCGTACCCGGCCCGCGCGCAGGCCCGCGATGGCCGCGACCTCCTCCTCGGCGGCGGTCAATCCGGCGAGGATCCCCGCGGCGTGCCGGACCAGGGCCTCGCCGGCCTGGGTCAACCGCATCTCGCGCCCGGTGCGGATGAGCAGGGGGGTGCCGGCCGACTGTTCCAGCGCCTTCATCTGCTGGGAGACGGCCGGCTGGGTGCAGCCGAGTTCACGAGCGGCGGCGGAGAAGGAGCCCGTTCCGGCGACGGCGCGCAGAACGCGGAGATGACGTGCTTCGATCACTCTTCGAGTATAAGGCCTGCTTTGACCGCGGAGTAAATATCTTCGTGCCACTTTGGGGCGGCTCGGCTAGCGTGTCCGCATGGGTCCCATGCATCTGATCTCCGTGAACATCGGCCGCGCCGCGGTCGTCGACTACACCGACGCCGAGGGCAACCTGACCGGCATCGGCAAGCGCCCGGTCGCCGGCCCGGTCCGCGTCTTCGCCCCGGGGCCCAAGGCCACCGGCCCGGGCAGCGGCCTGGAGGGTGACGCCGTGTGCGACCGGCGCCACCACGGCGGCGACCACCAGGCCGTCTACGCGTACGCCCGCGAGGACCTGGACCTGTGGGAGCGCGAGCTGGGCCGCGAACTTCCGGCCGGGCTGTTCGGCGAGAACCTCACCACCCGCGGGGTGGACGTCAGCGGCGCGGTCCTCGGCGAGCGCTGGCGGATAGGCCCCGAACTGCTGCTTGAGGTCGCCTCCACCCGCATCCCCTGCCGCACCTTCCAGGGCGCGATGGGCGAGCCGGGCTGGGTCAAGCGGTTCACGCGCGAGGCCCGCCCGGGCGCGTACCTGCGCGTGGTCCGCGAGGGCCGGATCTCGCCCGGCGACGGGATCGAGATGGTCCACCGCCCGGAGCACGAGGTGACGTCGACGTTCCTCTTCCGGGCCTGGACCACCGAGCGCCACCTGCTGCCGCGGGTCCTGGCGGCGGGCGACGCGCTGGCCCCCGAGGTGCGGGAAACGGCGCTGGAATACGCGCGCAAGCACGGGGCCGCGTCGCACTGATACCCGGGGCGCTAGGTTGCGCCTATGACGACTGCGTTGATTACGGGATCCACGGCGGGCATCGGCGCCGCCTTCGCCCGGCGGCTCGCCGCCCAGGGCCACAACCTGGTGCTGGTGGCCCGCGACACGAAGCGGCTCGGCGAACAGGCCACCGAGCTGCACGACCGCCACGGCATCGAGGCCGAGGTACTGGCCGCCGACCTCTCCACCGAGGAGGGGATCGCCTCCGTCGAGCAGCGCCTGGGCGACCGCACGCACCCGGTCGACCTGCTGGTCAACAACGCGGGCTTCGGCAACAAGGGCCGCTACCTCGAAGTCTCGATGGCCGACGAGCTGACCATGCTGAAGGTGCACGTCGAGGCGGTCCTGCGGCTGACCTCGGCGGCCACCGCGTCGATGCGCTCGCGCGGGCGGGGCGGCGTGATCAACGTGGCCTCGGTGGCCGCCTTCGTCCCGCGCGGCACCTACGGCGCGAGCAAGGCGTGGGTCGTGCAGTTCACCCAGGGAGCCGCGCGGGACCTGGCGGGATCCGGCGTGCGGCTGATGGCACTGTGCCCCGGCTTCGTTAGGACGGAGTTCCACGAGCGGGCCGGCATGGGCACGGACAACATCCCCGGCTGGATGTGGTTGGACGCCGACAAGCTGGTGGCCGCCGCGCTGGCCGACCTGGCCCGGGGGAAGTCGGTCTCCGTCCCGGACCCTCGGTACAAGGCGCTGATGGGCGTGGTCAAGCTGACGCCGCGCGGCCTGCTGGGCGGCATGTCCTCGCGTACGGGCCGCAAGTACGGACCTCAGTAAACCGGCCGATCGGGTGAAATCTCCCTAAACTGGAGCTGTCCCATCCAGCACGGGAGGCGACGCGATGACATTCGTACAAGTGATCGATTACGAGACGAGGCGGTTCGACGAGGTGAACGCCCTCATCGATCGCTACGCCGAACAGACCAGCGGCAGGCGCACGGTCACCCACACCATGATCGGCAAGGACCGCGAGTCCGAGACGCACTACCTCGACCTGGTCGAATTCCCGTCGTACGAGGAGGCCATGAAGAACTCTCACCTCCCGGAGACCGACCGGATGTTCCAGGAGATGGTGGCCCTCTGCGAGGGAATGCCCACGTTCATGAACCTCGACGTGGTCCGCGACGAGTACCTCAACAAGATGGTCGTGGACCGGGTCTTCGACGACATCCTCATGCGCGGCGAGCTCGACGCGATCGAGGAGTGCTTCGCGGACGGTTACACCGACCACGACGTCATGGAGGCGCCGGGCCGGAGCAACGGCCGGGACGGCATGCGCACCACCGTGGGCATG
The DNA here is from genome assembly GCF_053606025.1 of Streptomyces sp. NPDC055254. Classification (NCBI taxonomy): domain Bacteria; kingdom Bacillati; phylum Actinomycetota; class Actinomycetes; order Kitasatosporales; family Streptomycetaceae; genus Streptomyces; species Streptomyces sp. NPDC055254. The sequence continues at coordinate 127,712 of NZ_JBSGQV010000002.1, forward strand.
TGGCGGGACGCCTTCGACTACAGGTTCACCACGACCCGTCAGATCGCCGAGGGCGACTGCGTCACCACGATGTGGGACTGGAAGGGCACCCAGAAGGGCGAGTTCATGGGGGTCCCGCCGACCGTCGGCAAGGAAGTCACCATGTCGGGGTGCACGACCTTCCGGATGGAGAACGGCCGGATCGCGGAGGGCTGGTGGTACTACGACGCCCCCGCGATGATGCGGCAGATGGGCATGATGCCCGACATGGCCGGCTAGGCCGGCGGCCGTACGGCACGAACCGGACCGCACACGGGAAAGCCCCGGTCACCTCCGCCGAGCAGCGGTGACCGGGGCCCTCTCGTCGATCAGTGGCTGTGGCCGTGGCCGTGGCCGTGACCGGCGTCGCCCTCGTCCTCGGCCGGCTTCTCGACGACCAGGGTCTCGGTCGTGAGCAGCAGGGAGGCGATGGAAGCGGCGTTCTCCAGCGCGGAGCGGGTGACCTTCACCGGGTCGATGACGCCGGCCTTGACCAGGTCGCCGTACTCGCCGGTGGCGGCGTTGAAGCCCTGGCCCTTGTCGAGCTCGGAGACCTTCGAGGTGATGACGTAACCCTCCAGGCCCGCGTTCTCGGCGATCCAGCGCAGCGGCTCGACGGCGGCGCGGCGCACGACCGCGACACCGGTGGCCTCGTCGCCGGAGAGGCCGAGGTTGCCCTCAAGGACCTTCACGGCGTGGACGAGCGCGGAGCCACCGCCGGAGACGATGCCCTCCTCGACCGCGGCGCGGGTCGCCGAGATGGCGTCCTCAAGACGGTGCTTCTTCTCCTTGAGCTCCACCTCGGTGGCGGCGCCGACCTTGATGACGCAGACGCCACCGGCGAGCTTCGCCAGGCGCTCCTGCAGCTTCTCGCGGTCCCAGTCCGAGTCGGTGGACTCGATCTCGGCCTTGATCTGGTTGACGCGACCGGTGACTTCCTCGTGGCTGCCGCCACCGTCGACGATGGTCGTGTCGTCCTTGGAGATCGTGACGCGGCGGGCGGAGCCCAGTACGTCCAGACCGGCCTGGTCGAGCTTGAGGCCGACCTCCTCGGCGATGACGGTGGCACCGGTGAGGGTGGCCATGTCCTGGAGCATCGCCTTGCGACGGTCACCGAAGCCGGGGGCCTTCACGGCGACCGCGTTGAAGGTGCCGCGGATCTTGTTGACGACGAGGGTGGAGAGCGCCTCGCCCTCGACGTCCTCGGCGATGATCAGGAGCGGCTTGGAGGCGCCGGCCTGGATGACCTTCTCGAGCAGCGGCAGGAGGTCCTGGATGGAGGAGATCTTGCCCTGGTTGATCAGGATGTACGGGTCGTCGAGGACGGCCTCCATACGCTCCTGGTCGGTCACCATGTACGGGGAGAGGTAGCCCTTGTCGAAGGCCATGCCCTCGGTGAACTCCAGCTCCAGGCCGAAGGTGTTGGACTCCTCGACGGTGATGACACCGTCCTTGCCGACCTTGTCCATCGCCTCGGCGATGAGCTCGCCGACCTGCTGGTCCTGCGCGGAGAGCGCGGCCACGGCGGCGATGTCGGACTTGTCCTCGATCGGGCGGGCGGTCGCGAGGAGCTCCTCGGACACGGCCTTGACCGCGGCGTCGATGCCCTTCTTCAGGGCGGCCGGGGACGCGCCCGCGGCGACGTTGCGCAGACCCTCGCGGACCAGCGCCTGGGCCAGCACGGTGGCGGTGGTGGTGCCGTCACCCGCGATGTCGTTGGTCTTGGTCGCCACCTCCTTCACGAGCTGCGCGCCCAGGTTCTCGTACGGGTCGTCCAGCTCGACCTCGCGAGCGATGGTGACACCGTCGTTGGTGATGGTGGGCGCACCGAACTTCTTGTCGATGACGACGTTGCGGCCCTTGGGGCCGATCGTCACCTTGACCGTGTCGGCGAGCTTGTTGACGCCGCGCTCAAGGGCGCGACGGGCGTCCTCGTCGAACTTCAGGATCTTCGGCATGGGAGCGGTTCAGTCCTCTCGTTGCGATCCTCGGCCGCTCACCGCGACCTCCACCGCCTAGAACGAACTACGCCCCTCGCCGCCCGGCATCAGCAGGGTGACCAGGGGCGCAGCTCAAATCAAATCTGGAAGCGAATTACTTCTCGACGATCGCGAGCACGTCGCGAGCCGAGAGGACGAGGTATTCCTCGCCGCTGTACTTCACTTCGGTGCCGCCGTACTTGCTGTAGAGCACGATGTCGCCGACGCTGACGTCCAGCGGGAGACGCTGGCCGTCCTCGAAGCGGCCCGGGCCCACCGCGAGGACGACGCCCTCCTGGGGCTTCTCCTTCGCGGTGTCCGGGATGACCAGGCCGGAAGCCGTGGTCTGCTCGGCGTCGAGCGGCTGGACCACAATGCGGTCCTCGAGCGGCTTGATGGCAACCTTGGAGCTGGCGGTCGTCACGATCCGACCTCCCCCTTCGGAGATCCGGGGTTAACTGTCTGAGGTGGCGACCAGGTCGATCCGTCGTCGCGGGTGCCGGACCTGCCTGTCGCTGTGTTGGCACTCACCAGGGGCGAGTGCCAGGTGCGAGACTATTCCGGCGATTAGCACTCGGTCAAGCTGAGTGCCAATTCTCGCCGCCGGGCGTTGCGCGGAGCGGGCCGAGAACCGCCCCGGATCCGGCCGCACACGCGTCCGCGATCCTTGCTGCCACCGGCGTGACGAGGCCGGACGCGGGCGGCCGCGGGCGCTGCCGGGTGCCGGACGCCGACCCACTCATGGCCGGGATCCGCCCCTCGACCCGCCCGCGAGACCCGTGCCGCGCCGGGACTCCGGGGGCCGAAGCCCCCGCCGCGCACTGAGTACCCGTACTCAGGCGGCGCGACGCGGTAGGGCGAACACTGCGGAGCATGACCGCAGGGACGCCCCCGGAGGGCGCGCAGCCGCACGACCCGCCGCAGGCGCAGGACCGGGGCGCGCGGAGCGCGGGCCCGCCGGCGCGGACCCGCCGCCCCCGCGAGCCGATGCGCCCGTTGGCGGACGCCGTGCTGGCCGTCGTCACGTCCGCCCTGCTGGCCGCGGTCCTGCTCGCGGGCCTCGCGTACCACTCCGTCGAGCAGTTCGGCTTCATCGCGCCGGAACCGGACCCGGGTCCCGACTGGCACGGCCTGCCCCTCGGTTCGGGTGTGCTCACCTTCCTCGGCGTGCTGTGCTGCGGCTCCGCACTGGCCGTCGCCCTTTTCGTCCGTCGGCGCGCGCGGTTCTCCGCCACCGTCCACGCCGCGGCGTGCGCACTGCTCGTGGGGCTGACGCTGACCCTGGCCCACGCCACGTACGAGGCCGCCCACCCGGTGGCCCCCGAGCCGCCCTACCGGGGCACGTACGGGCAGTGCTTCAGCGGGGGCGACAGTCACGAGTGCCCCGGAGGGTGAGCCCGCGCGCGGCGGCCGGTCTTCCCGGTGCGCGCTTCGGAAGGAACCACGGGGAGGGGACCAACGTCGTAGACGATATGAAGATAAAGCGCCTCATTGCCGAGCAGATCGGACCCGCGGCCGGTACGAACCCGAGCGCACCGGGCGCCGCTTCCTCCTCACCGGGCGCGCCGACCGCGCCGACCTCGGCTTCGCCGCCGCCCGCACCGTCGCCCCCACCCGCCCCCACGGACGGTGGCGGCGTCCCGTGCGTGGACTGAAACCCCTGACGACGGCGGGCGCGCGCCGACGCACCGAGGCGCTGCTGCTGGCCCTCGTCGTCGGCATCGCCGTTTTCGGCCACGCGAGCGCGGGCCTCGCCATGAACGGCGAGCTGCCGCCCGACCTCACCGGCTTCGCCATCAGCATGACCCTGCTGTCGCTGGTGGGGCACCTGGGCGTGCGCCGCTTCGCCGCCCGCGCCGATCCGCTGGTGCTCCCCCTCGCCATGCTGCTGACCGGGCTGGGGCTGGTGCTGCTGCACCGCCTCGACCAGGGGTACATCGAGCGCTACAACTCGGAGGCCAACGCCCCCGAGCAGCTGATGTGGACGGTCGTCGGCGTCGCCGCGTGCCTGCTGGTGCTCGCCCTCCTGCGTGACCACCGGCTGCTGCAGCGGTTCATCTACCTCACGATGGCCGCCTCGCTGGTGCTGCTGATCGCGCCGGCGTTCTTCGGCGCGGACACCTACGGCGCGAAGCGCTGGATCAAGCTCTTCGGCTTCTCGCTCCAGCCCGGCGAGTTCGTGAAGATCATGATCGCGATCTTCTTCGCCGGGTACCTGGTGACGCACCGGGACTCGCTCGCCCTGACGGGCCGCAGGTTCCTGGGCGTGCGACTGCCCCCGATGCGCCAGCTCGGCCCCCTCGTGACGGTGTGGATCGTCTCGATGCTGGTGCTGGTCTTCGAGCGCGACCTCGGCACCTCGCTGATCTTCTTCGGCGTGTTCGTGGTGATGCTGTACGTCGCCACGGAGCGCACCGGCTGGATCGTGACCGGCGTGCTGATGGCCTCGCTGGGGGCCTTCGTCGTGGGCTCGACGGAGCCCCACGTCAAGGCGCGCGTCGCCGCCTGGCTGGAGCCGCTGTCCTACTACTGGGAGAACCGGCCGCCCGGCGTGACCTCCGACCAGTCGGCGCAGGCCCTGTTCAGCTTCGGCACCGGCGGCATGTCCGGTACGGGCCTCGGCCTGGGGCACCCGGAGCTGATCAAGTTCGCGGGGCGCAGCGACTTCATCCTCACGACGGTGGGCGAGGAGCTCGGCCTGGCCGGAGTCATGGCCGTCCTGCTCCTCTACGCGCTCCTCGTGCAGCGGGGCCTGCGCATGGCGCTCGCCGCCACCGACCCGTTCGGCAAACTCCTCGCGGTGGGCCTGGCCTCCGCGCTGGCCCTGCAGGTCTTCGTGGTCGCGGGCGGCGTCACGGGCCTGATCCCGCTGACGGGGAAGGCCCTGCCCTTCCTGGCGAAGGGCGGTTCGTCGCTCCTGGCGAACTGGATCATGATCGCGCTGCTCCTGCGCATCAGCGACAGCGCGGAACGCCGGCGCGAGGCGGACGCCACAGGCCCGGCGGAAACGACGATCACCCCACCGGCCCGAGCCGGGAGCGCCGACGGGCGGCTGCCGGCAGGGGGCGCGGACCCGGTGCCCTACACGTAGTCCTCCAGCCGCCCTATCCGGAAACCCTGTTCCTGGATGCGCTGGAGCATGCGCGTCGTCATCTGGACCTCCGTCGCGCCCTTGAGCTCGGCGGGGCCGCGGAAGTGGGCGAGGACGATGTCGCCCGGGCGGAGGGCGGAGCCCTCGGCGTACTGGAAGTTGTTGATCTGCATCGACGCCCGCCACAGCACCAGGGACGAGATCCCGCACTCCGAGGCCGCCCGGAGGGTGTCGTCGTTGTAGTTGCCGAAGGGCGGGCGGAAGAGCGTCGGGCGGTGGCCGAAGCGCTGTTCCAGGCGGTCCTGCTGACCGCAGATCTCCTGCTTCTGCGCCGCGAAGGACAACGTGCGCAGGTTGGGGTGGGTCAGCGTGTGGTTGTTTATCGTGCTCGCCGAGCCGTTGTCGCGGAGCTTCTCGAAGTGCCCGTAGTCCGAGGCCGCCACACTGTCCGTCAGGAACATGCTGATCGGCAGCTTGAGGTCGGCCGCCATCCTCAGGAATTCGGGGTCTTTCTCCGCGCCGTCGTCGAAGGTCAGGAAGACGGTCTTCTCCGCGGGCGGCAGGGGTATTCGGTCCACCACCGCGGCCTTGCCCGGCCCGGCCTTCGGGAGCTGCGGTCTGTGCGCGGGTGCGGGCGCGTACTGGACGGGGGCCGTCAGGCCCCACTTCCTGTACGCCTCGTCCGACGCCGTCCCCGGCGGGGCCGCGCCCCCCGTCGCCGCGGTCGGGGTCGGCGACGGGGTGCCGGCCGACGGCGACTCCTGCGTCGGCTTGCGGCCCAGTCGTTCGATGGGGTCCACGCTGTCCCCGCACCCCGTCAGGGACAGCGCGAGCGCGCCGGCCGCCAGCGTTCCGGCTACGAACCGGCGCGCATACCTCACAGATAGTCCTCCAGGCGGGCCACGGCGTACCCCTTGTCCGTGACGGTCTTCATGACATGACGGATCATGTCAGGCATCGTGCCCTTCCAGTCCTCGCGGCCGCGGAAGTGCGTGAGGATGATGTCACCGGGGTGCAGGTCCCGGTCCCACTCGCGGTAGTCCATCCGGTTCGTGAACGCCTCGGCGTTCCACAGCGGGACGGCCTTGATCCCGCAGGACTTCGCCGCGCGCAGGGTGTCCTCGTTGTAGTTCCCGTACGGCGGCCGGAAGAGCGTCGGCCGCTTGCCGAACTGCTTCTGCATGGTGTCCTGCTGGCCGCAGATCTCCTGGCGCTGCTTCTCGTACGACAGGGCCGGCATGTAGCGGTGGTTGAGCGTGTGGTTGTTGAGGGTGACGCCCGCCGCCTGCATCCGCTTGAAGTACGGGTAGTTGTCGCGCACGACGTAGTCGCTGAGGAACGCCGTGTACGGGATCTTCAGCTCCTGCATCATCCTCAGGAACTCGGGGTCCTTCTCGGAACCGTCGTCGATGGTCAGGAAGACGACCTTGTCCTCCGTCGGGACGGTGGTGAAGACCGGCGGGAGGTTCTCCTGGTCGTCCACCTCGAAGCCCTCGCGGGTGGTGATCTCGGGCTTCTCCTTCGGCGCCGCCGGAGCGGTGAGCGGCAGCTTGACGAGCCCCCACTTCTTCGCCGCGGCGATGCGCGCCTGCTGGGCGGCCTTCACCTTCTCCGCCTGGCTGAGGGCGCCCGCGGCGCCCGCCGCCTCCTTGGCCGCCTTCGCCTTCTCGGCCTTGTCCGGTGCGCCGGAGCCGCCGGAACCGCACGCGGTCCCGAGGGCGGCGACGAGCAGGGCGGCCAGGGCCACCCCGAACCGGCCGCGCGGAACCGCCGCGTACCGGTGACCTTGTTGCGCAATATCTTCCGTTTGTCCGACTAGCTGCATAACTGTGCATCCTGGCATCCGCCGCCCCGGGCCCCACGGAGGACACCGCGAACGCGAGCCCACCTTCCTTCGACTGGCCCACACCGCCTGACGTGGGCGCCTTCGGCAACCGCCGGTCGCCCACAATGGACGCGTGACCCCCGAAGACTTCGCCTCCCTCCTCACCCCCGAGGGCCGCGCCCTCCTGGACTCGCTCCGCGACCACGACCCCGCCCAGGAGCTGGCCGTCGCCACCCGGCTGCGCCGGGAGCACCCGGCCGGACTGGTCTCCGCCGCGCTCGGGCAGGCGCGGCTGCGGCAGCGCGCGGTGGCGAAGTTCGGCGCCGAGGACGCCTTCCGGATGTACTTCACGCCGGGCGGCGGCGAGATGGCCACCCGCGCGTCCGTGGCCTCCTACCGCGCCGGACGGCTGGCCGCCCTCGGTGTGCGCAGCCTCGCCGACCTGTGCTGCGGCATCGGCGGCGACGCCCTCGCGCTCGCGCGGCTCGGCATCCGGGTGCTGGCCGTCGACCGGGACCCGCTGACCGTCGCCGTGGCCCGGGCCAACGCCGAGGCGCTGGGGCTGGCGGAGCTGATCGAGGTGCGGGAGGCGGACGTGACGGACGTGGACGTGTCCGCGTACGACGCCGTGTTCATCGACCCGGCCCGGCGCGGGGGGCGCGGCCGCGTCTTCGACCCCGAGTCCTACTCCCCGCCCCTGTCGTGGGCGGTCGCGACGGCCCGTACGGCGAGGGTCGCGGCCGTCAAGATCGCCCCGGGCATCCCGCACGAGGCCGTGCCCGAAGAGGCCGAGGCCGAGTGGATCTCCGACCGGGGGGACGTCAAGGAGGCCGTGCTGTGGTTCGGGACCTCTCCCGGGACCGTACGCGCCACCCTGCTGCCCGGCCCGCGCGGGCTGGCCACCCCCGATCCACTGCCCGACCCGCCGGCCGGGCCGGTGGGCCGCTACCTCTACGAGCCGGACGGAGCCGTCATCCGCGCCCACCTCGTCGCCGAGGTCGCCGAGCGGTTGGACGGCCGGCTGATCGACCCGACCATCGCCTACGTCACCGCCGACGAGCTGCGCGCGACGCCGTACGCGACGGCGTACGAGATCACCGACGTGCTTCCGTTCGGGCTGAAGAAGTTGAAGGCGCTGCTGCGCGAGCGCGGGGTCGGCATCCTGACCGTGAAGAAGCGCGGCTCCGCGATCGAGCCGGAGGAACTGCGCAGGAAGGTGAAGCCGCAGGGGCCGAACTCGGCGACGGTGTTCCTGACCCGGGTGGCGGGGGCCCCGTCGATGCTGATCGGCGCCCCCGTCCTACCGGCTGCCGCGGCCGCCGCCCCGGTCGCGCCGCCGCCGCACCCCGGCGCCAGCCGGTGAAGGCGCGCACGGCCCAGCGGCAGTGCGCGCCCGCCTTGGCGGCGGCAGGTCACGACGAGGCATGGGCATGTCCATGTCGGCCCCCTGCCCGGACCCCGCCGCCCGCGGCGCCGGGGGACGCGGGGCGCGGGTCAGCCCTGCGCCGTCGTGGTCTCCACCGACTCGAACCGCCAGCGGTGCACGGCCCGGGTGATCAGATCGGCGGCGGGCTCCGGCAGTTCGGGCAGCTCCGCCGCCACGCCCTCGACCGCCTCCCACCAGGTGATCACGAGCACCCGGTCCTGCGGAGCGCGGAACACCTCGCGGCGCACCGGCTCCCGGGCGAGGACCTGCGAACGGGCCCACTCCAGGAGCTCGTTGGCCCGGCCCTCGACGGCGCGGGCCTCCCACATCAGCGCGACGGTGCTCATGAGTACAGGTTGTCCTTGCTCAGCTCGTGCACGTGGTCGTGATCGTGCCCGTGGCCGTGCCCAGGACCGTGCCCGTGCTCGTGCCCGCGACGTGCGGCCTGCGCACCCGGCACGTGCGGGTCCGTGACCGGCAGGGAGGAGTCCGCCGACAGGTCCCAGTCCGAGGCGGGACGGTTGCGCTTGACCATCTCCGCGCCCAGCGCCGCCACCATCGCACCGTTGTCCGTGCACAGCTTCGGCCGCGGCACCCGCAGGATGATCCCCGCGTCGTCGCACCGCTCCTGCGCCAGCGAGCGCAGCCGCGAGTTGGCCGCCACGCCGCCGCCGATCATCAGGTGGTCGACGCCCTCGTCCTTGCACGCGCGGATCGCCTTGCGCGTCAGCACGTCCACCACGGCCTCCTGGAAGGACGCCGCCACGTCGCGCACCGGCACCTCCTCGCCCGCCTTCCGCTTCGCCTCGATCCAGCGGGCGACGGCGGTCTTGAGTCCGGAGAAGGAGAAGTCGTACGCCGCGTCGCGCGGCCCCGTCAGCCCGCGCGGGAAATGGATCGCCTCGGGGTCGCCCTCCCGTGCGAGCCGGTCGATGACCGGGCCGCCGGGGAAGCCGAGCTGGAGCACCCGCGCGATCTTGTCGAAGGCCTCGCCCGCCGCGTCGTCGATGGTCGCGCCGAGCGGCCGTACGTCGGAGGTGATGTCCGGCGCCAGCAGCAGTGAGGAGTGCCCGCCGGACACCAGCAGCGCCATCGTCGGCTCGGGCAGCGGTCCGTGTTCCAGCTGGTCCACGCAGATGTGCGAGGCCAGGTGGTTCACGCCGTACAGCGGCTTGCCGAGGGCGTACGCGTACGCCTTGGCCGCCGAGACGCCGACGAGCAGGGCGCCCGCCAGCCCGGGACCGGCGGTGACCGCGATGCCGTCCAGGTCGCGGGCGCTGACGCCGGCTTCCTTCAGGGCGCGTTCGATGGTCGGGACCATCGCCTCCAGGTGGGCCCGCGAGGCCACTTCCGGCACGACGCCGCCGAACCGGGCGTGCTCGTCGACGCTCGACGCGATGGCGTCCGCGAGCAGGGTGGTGCCGCGGACGACGCCGACGCCGGTCTCGTCGCAGGAGGTCTCGATGCCGAGGACGAGCGGTTCGTCAGCCATTGCTCTCACTGCTCTCACTTCTTGCTTGTGCGGGGTCGGTCAGTCGCATCACGAGAGCGTCGATGTTGCCGGGCTGGTAGTAGCCCCGGCGGAATCCGATGGGCTCGAAGCCGAAGCGCTCGTAGAGCTTCTGCGCGCGGGTGTTGTCCACCCGCACCTCCAGCAGGACTTCGGCGCACTCGAATGCGGTGGCGGCGCGCAGCAGGTCGGTCAGGAGCCGGGAGCCGAGCCCGGTACCCCACTGGTCGCGGGCGGCCGCGATGGTCTGTACGTCGGCCAGGTCGCCGGCGGCGGCGAGTCCGGCATAGCCGACCAGGCGGCCGGAGGCGCTCTCGGCGACGAGGTACCTGCGCGTGGCCCGCGGGCCGCGGGCATGGGCCAGTTCGGACCAGAACATGCCGGCGGACCAGGCGTCCTCCGGGAACAGCTCGTGCTCCAGTTCCAGCACGGGTTCGATGTCCCACCAGCGCATCTCGCGCAGTACGACGTCGGTCGCGGCGGTCACTGCGGGGTGACCACCTTGTAGTTCTTGGGCACCTGCGCGTCGGGGCGGCGCAGGTAGAGCGGGGTCGCGGGCAGGAACTCCTGCCCCGCCGCGAGCCGCTGGGCCGCCAGGGCCGCCAGGGCGCCGGCCGACTGGTGCTCGGGGGCCCGCGCGTCGGTGAACACCCCGGGGTAGAGGAAGGCGCCCTGACCGACCGACGGCACTCCCGCGACCCGCTCGGCGATCTCCGCCGGGCGGTCCACGGCGGGCTCGCCGACACGCGTACGGGGGTCCTCGTACCGCGCCCAGTAGACCTCCTTGCGCCGCGCGTCGGTGGCGACGGTGAAGGGGCCCTCGATCCCGGCGAGGCCCGCGGCGTACGCGAGCCCGTCGAGGGTGCACAGGCCGTGCACCGGTACGCCGAGCACGGCGGCGAAGGTGGAGGCGGTGACGAGGCCGACGCGGAGCCCGGTGTAGGGGCCCGGGCCGACGCCGACGACGATGCCGGTGACGGCTTCGAGGCGCAGCCCCGCCTCGGCGAGCACCTTGTCCACGGAGGGCAGCAGCAGCTCCCCGTGACGGCGGGCGTCGACCTGGTTCGACTCGGCGATGACGGACTCGCCGTCGTGCAGGGCGACGGTGACGGCGGGCGTGGCGGTATCTACAGCGAGCAAGAGCACGCGAACAGCCTACGACTCCGGGGCGGACCGAGGTGCCGTCCGGCCGGCGCCGGGGCGGGTGCGGGGCCGGGCGACACCCCCCGGGGCCGCGCGGACCGTCAACGGAGGGCCCGGCTGCTACCTTTCGACCGGGGCACTCGGCGAGTGCCCGCACAGGTGTACCGGGGCACACGCGGAGAGGTGGAGCAAGGTGGCACGCAGCAGCTCGGGAATCGTGGCCGGGCTCACCGCCGCGGCGATCGCCGCCGTGGGCTTCCTCGGCTACCAGGCGTCCGCGACGGCGCCGGAGCGCCCGCCGCAGGCCGCGGCGCAGGAGCCGGCGCCCGCTCCGAGTCAGGCCGCCGCCCAGCAGGACCCGGCGAAGCCGGTACCGGTGCCGGAGGGCTCCGGCACCGGTGTGCGCGTCGTGTACTCCGTGGGTCAGAAGCGGGTGTGGCTGGCGGGCGACCCGGCGCAGCCGGTGAAGTCGTTCACGGTGATGCCGAGCACGGTGCACCCGAAGGCGGGCAGCTACCTGGTCACCTCGCGCTCCGGCGCGGTGACGGGCTCGGACGGCGTGCCGATCGAGCACGTCGTGCGGTTCGCGAGCTCGGAGGGCGTGGCGATCGGTTTCAGCGCCCGCGCCGACGGCGCCACCCCGGAACCCGATCCCGCCAAGAAGACCGGCGGCATCCGCATGACGCGCGCGGACGGCGACGCGATGTGGGCCTTCGCGACGATCAGCTCGAAGGTCGTCGTCGTTCCCTGACCCCGCGACGGTCCCCGGTGCCGGGGCTGCGCGACGGTCCCCGGTGCCGGGGCCGCGGATTCACCCGTACGTGCTACTCAGGCCGCTTCGGCTCCCGGAGCGGCCTCTTCACGCGCCCCGTCCCCTTCCGGCTCGACCGCTTCCGGCGCGCTGCGGCGTACCGGCGGCGTCGAGACGGCCGTGGCCGCCGCGCCCGCGGCGAGCAGTGCCCGCATGGACACGACGGAGGGGCGGGGGTCGCGCTGCGCTCCTGCGGATGCCGGCATGGCTCCTCCTGGGGCCCGGTACACAGACTTAGGCATACCTAAGAAACTCTCGGTACCATGTCATCACGAGCCCTGCCGACAGCGCAACATCTTGCCGACGAGTTGTCGGTACGTTCACTCCGAGAGGGCGCCGGCCAGCGAGTCCGACCAGGCCCCGGCGGCCCAGCGCGCCCCGACGCCGCGCACCGAGACCTCCCGTACGTCGTCCAGGACCTGCTCGTGACCGACGGCCCGCGCGATGACCACGTGCAGCCGGTCGTCGGAGAGCTCCTCCACCTTGCCGTCGCCCCACTCCACGACGACCACGGACTCGGGCAGCGAGACGTCGAGGTCGAGGTCCTCCATCTCCTCCAGCCCGCCGCCCAGGCGGTACGCGTCCACGTGCACCAGCGCCGGCCCGCCGGCCAGCGGGGGGTGCACCCGGGCGATCACGAAGGTCGGCGAGGTCACGGCCCCGCGCACGCCCAGGCCCTCGCCGAGGCCCCGGGTCAGCGTGGTCTTGCCCGCGCCCAGCTCCCCGGTCAGCAGCACGAGGTCCCCGGGGCGCAGCAGGCCGGCGATCCTGCGGCCCAGCTCCCGCATGGCGTCCGGGGAGTCGACGGTGATCCGGGTCTCAGCGGCCGGTGCTCGGCCGCGCGGTGCTTCCAGCGGTACTTCTTCCATGCCGACCCACGTTAGTCGGTGCCGGAAGCGCGCCGGTGCGCGCCAGCAGCTCGGTCAGCAGCCGCGTGACGGTCTCCGGCTGCTCCAGCATCATCAGGTGCCCGGCGGACTCCAGGACGGTCAGTTCGGCGCCCGGCAGCATGTCCTTGATGGCCTGGCTGTGCCCGGCCGGCGTGATCATGTCCTTGGCCCCGGCGATCACGCTGACCGGGATGTCGGCGAACCGCTGGAGCGCGGCCGTCTTGTCGTGGGTCTGGAAGGCCGGGTAGAACTCGGCGACCACGTCGATCGGAGTGGCCTCGATGAGCCGCTCCGCGAACCGCGCCACGCCCGGATCCACGTCCCGGGACCCGAACGAGTACATCTTGATCATGCCCGCGAAGAGGTCGGCGGTGGCCCGGCGGCCCTTCTCCACCAGCTCCACCTGCGAGCCGAGCGCCTTGAGCACACCCGGCAGGAGCCGGCGGACGGCGACCGTGCCGACGGACGGCAGCCCGTACGTCACCTCACCCAGACGGCCGCTGGACGTGCCGACCAGGGCCACGCCGACGACGCGGTCGCGCACGAGGTCGGGGAACTGGTCCGCCAATCCCATGATGGTCATACCGCCCATCGAGTGACCCACCAGGATCAGCGGGCCCTCGGGGGCGGCGGCGTCGATGACGGCCTTCAGGTCGCGGCCGAGCTGGTCGATGGTCACCGGCTCGCCGTCCGCCTGCGCCAGTCCGCGCGCGCTGCGGCCGTGGCTGCGCTGGTCCCAGTAGAGCGAACGGACCACGCCGCGCAGGGCCGCCCGCTGGAAGTGCCAGGAGTCCTGGCCCAGGCAGTAGCCGTGGCAGAACACGACCGTCGCGGGCGGCGCGGCCTTGCGCCGCAGCCGCCGCCCGGAGTCGTCCTCGGGCAGCTCGTCGACCTCGTAGTAGAGCTCGGTGGCGTCCTCGGCCCGGCAGGAGCCCTGGGTCCCGCGCAGCGACCCGTAGTCCCCGGCCGCGTCCAGCGCGAGGCGCGCCTTCATCCGCATGCCGCGCCCCACCGTGATCCGCTCCACCGCGACACCGGCCGCGGCGCCCGCCGCCATCACGCCGATGGCGGCGCCGGCCCAGCCGGCCCTGCGCCAGTTCTCGCTCACGCCGCCGCCCTCACTCCGCCGTGGTCCGCGTCAGGGCTCAGGCTCCCAGGTACACCCGGGGCACGCGCCCTCCGATACGGGTGACGATCTCATACGCGATGGTGTCCGACGCCCGGGCCCAGTCCTCGGCGGTGGGCTCGCCGCGCTCGGCGTCGCCGAAGACGACGGCCTCGTCGCCGGCGCGGGCCGGGTCGCCGCCGAGGTCCACGACGAACTGGTCCATGGCCACCCGGCCCGCGACGTGCCGGATCTTCCCGCCGACGAGCACGGGCCCGCGCCCGGACGCGTGGCGCGGAATGCCGTCGGCGTAGCCGGCCGGGATCAGCGCGAGAGTGGTCTCGGCGTCGGTGACGTAGTGGTGCCCGTAGCTGACCCCGTGGCCGGCCGGGACGGTCTTGACCAGCGCGAGGGAGGCCCGCAGGGTCATGGCGGGGCGCAGGCCCAGCTCGGCGGGGGTGCCGAGCTCGGGGGCGGGCGAGACCCCGTAGACGGCCAGCCCGCAGCGCACCAGGTCGAAGTGCGACTCGGGCAGTGTGAGGGTGGCGGGCGAGTTGGCGATGTGCCGGACCTCGGGCTCGACGCCCTCCTTCTCGGCGTACGCGAGCATGTCGCGGAAGGCCGCGAGCTGGAGTTGGATGGAGGGGTGGCCGGGCTCGTCGGCGCAGGCGAAGTGCGACCAGATGCCGGTGACCCGTACGGTGCCCTCCGCCTGGGCGGCGACGGCCGCCCCGACCAGCTCCTCCCAGTCGGCGGGCTGGCAGCCGTTGCGGCCGAGGCCGGTGTCGGCCTTGAGCTGGATCCGCGCGGTCCGGCCGGCGGCGCGCGCGGCGGCCCGTACCTCGTCCAGGGCCCACATCCCGCTGACGGAGACGTCCACGTCGGCCTCGACGGCCTCGCGCCAGGGCCCGCCGGGGGTCCACAGCCAGCACAGGATGCGCCCCTCGATCCCGGCGGCGCGCAGCGCGAGCGCCTCTTCCGGCGTGGCGGTCCCGAGCCAGGTGGCGCCGGCCTCCTGGGCCGCTCCGGCGCAGGCGAGGGCGCCGTGGCCGTAGGCGTTCGACTTGACCACGGCCATCAACTCGGCCCGGGGCGCCCGCCGGCGCAGTGCGCGCACGTTCTCCCGTACGGCGTCGAGGTCGATCTCGGCGTACACGCGCATGGGTGTCTCGTTCATCGGCCCCAGTCTCTCAGACCCCGCGCCACCCCCGGCCGCGACCGCCGCCGCGACCGACCGCACCAAGCCCGGCCCGGCGGCCGCCCCGCAGGGCGCCGCCCGCCCGGGCCCCGCCCGGTACGGCGGCGGGCTACCGGGTGATGTCCTGCCAGGCCCCCGGCAGGGACTCCGCCACCTGGTGGGCCAGGGTCGGCGCACCGCCCGCGGCGCGGCGGCCCGCCAGGCCGTGCAGGTACGCCGCCACCGCCCCCGCATCCGCCCCGGACAGCCCGGCCGCCAGCAGTGATCCCGCCAGCCCCGACAGCACGTCCCCGCTCCCGGCGGTCGCCAGCCACGGCGTCCCCGTCGGGTTCACCCGCACCGCGCCGCCCCCGCCGGAGGCGACCAGCGTCGTGGAACCCTTGAGCAGCACCGTCGCCCCGTACCGCCCCGCCAGCTCCCGTACCGCCGCCAGGCGGCCCGCCTCCACCTCCTGCCGCGGCACGCCCAGCAGCGCCGCCGCCTCCCCCGCGTGCGGGGTCAGCAGGGTCGGGGCCGACCGGGCCCGCAGCACGGCGGGGTCCAGCCCGCGCAACCCGTCCGCGTCGACGAGGACCGCCGCGTCCTGGGCCAGCAGGCCCGCGACCTCCCCGGACCGCCCCTCCCCCAACCCCGGACCGACCACCCACGCCTGCACCCGCCCCGGGCCGATCAGCGTCTCGGGGTACCGCGCGAGGACGGCCTCCGCCGCCGGCCCCACGTACCGCACGGCGCCCGCGCCGCCCCGCAGCGCTCCGGCCACGGCCAGCACCGCCGCGCCCGGGTACTGCCCGGACCCGGCGACGATCCCGACCACGCCCCGCCGGTACTTGTCACTGGACGCCGTCGGCACCGGCAAGAGCGCCGCCACATCAGCGTGCTGCAAGGCTTCGACCTGCGGCGACGGCAGGTCCAGCCCGATGTCCACCAGGTGCACCGCGCCCGCCCGCGACGCCCCCGGGTCGACCAGCAGCCCCGGCTTGTACGCCCCGAAGGTCACCGTCACCTCGGCCCGCACGGCCGGACCCGCCACCTCCCCGGTGTCCGCGTCCACGCCGCTCGGCAGATCCACGGCGACGACGGGCACCCCGGGCGGGAGCTGTTCCAGCAACGCGGCGCCGGCCGGCCGCAGCCCGCCCCGCCCGCCGATCCCGAGCAGCCCGTCCAGCACCAGGTGCGCGCCGCCCCCGGACCCGTCCGACGCGCCCGGAACCCGCGCCGCCACGCGCCCCCCGGCGCCCCGCAGCGCGGCGAGTCCGCCCGGATGCATCCGCGCCGGGTCCATCGGCACCGCCGTGACCGCGGCCCCGCGCCGGGCGAGGCGCGCGCCGGCGTACAGCGCGTCCCCGCCGTTGTCCCCGGGCCCGACCAGCAGCACGACGCGGGAGCCGTACACCCGTCCCCGCCGCCGCGTCAGCAGCGCCGCGCACACGGCGGCCAGCCCGGCGGCCGCCCGCCGCATCAGGGCGCCTTCCGGCAGTTCGGCCATGAGCCCGCGCTCGGCGGCCCGTACGGTCTCCACGCTGTAAGCAGTACGCATGGGACCACCCTGCCCGCCGGGACGCCGCGGCACCGGCCGAACCGGCCGCGCGCCGAGGCGTCCCGGCCGGAGCCCCGCGCCCGCTACCCCTCGGCGATCACCACGGCGGACGCGACACCGGCGTCGTGGCTCAGCGAGATGTGCCAGGACTTCACGCCCAGCTCCAGGGCCCGCGCCTCGACCGTCCCGGACACCCGCAGCCGCGGCTGCCCGGTGGGCTCGACGTACACCTCGGCGTCGGTCCACAGCATCCCGCCCGGCGCGCCGAGCGCCTTGGCCAGTGCCTCCTTGGCCGCGAACCGGGCGGCGAGCGAGGCGGTACCCCGCCGTTCGCCGCTCGGCAGCGTCAACTCCGACGCCACGAAGAGCCGCTGCGCCAGATGCGGCGTCCGCTCCAGTGCCGCGGCGAAGCGGTCGATCTCCGCGACGTCGATCCCCACGCCGATAATCACAACGAACCAGCCCTACTCACTCCACGGTCACCGACTTGGCGAGGTTACGCGGCTGGTCCACCTCATTGCCCCGCGCGGTCGCCAGCTCGCACGCGAACACCTGCAGCGGCACGGTCGCCACCAGCGGCTGGAGCAGAGTCGGTGTCGCCGGGATGCGGATCAGGTGGTCGGCGTACGGGACGACCGCCTCGTCCCCCTCCTCCGCGATCACGATGGTCCGCGCGCCCCGCGCCCGGATCTCCTGGATGTTCGAGACGATCTTGTCGTGGAGCACCGACCGGCCGCGGGGCGACGGTACGACCACCACCACCGGCAGGTCCTTCTCGATCAGCGCGATCGGCCCGTGCTTGAGCTCCCCCGCCGCGAAGCCCTCGGCGTGCATGTACGCCAGCTCCTTGAGCTTGAGCGCGCCCTCCAGTGCCACCGGGTACCCGACGTGCCGCCCCAGGAACAGCACGGTGTTCTTGTCGGCGAGGGAGCGCGCGAGCTCCCGTACGGGCTCCATGGTCTCCAGGACGGTGTCCACGGCTGCGGCGATGTCCGACAGCTCCCGGATCACCGCTTCGATCTCGTCGCCCCACTTCGTGCCGCGCACCTGCCCGAGGTAGAGCGCGACGAGGTAGCAGGCCACCAGCTGCGTCAGGAAGGCCTTGGTCGAGGCGACGGCCACCTCCGGACCGGCGTGCGTGTACAGCACGGCGTCCGACTCGCGCGGGATCGTGGAGCCGTTGGTGTTGCAGACGGCCAGCACCTTGGCGCCCTGTTCCCGGGCGTGCCGGAGCGCCATCAGGGTGTCCATGGTCTCGCCGGACTGCGAGATCGCGATCACCAGCGTCCGCTGGTCCAGGATCGGGTCGCGGTAGCGGAACTCGCTCGCCAGCTCCGTCTCGCACGGGATGCGGGTCCAGTGCTCGATGGCCAGCTTCGCGATCATGCCCGCGTGGTAGGCCGTGCCGCAGGCCACGATGACGACCTTGTCGACCTCCTTGAGCACCGAGACGGGGATGCGCACCTCGTCGAGGGTCAGCAGGCCGCCCGAGTCGATCCGGCCCAGGAGGGTGTCGGCGACGGCCTTCGGCTGCTCGGCGATCTCCTTGAGCATGAAGTAGTCGTACCCCCCCTTCTCCGCCGCCGAGGCGTCCCAGTCCACGTGGTACGCCCGTACGGCCGCGGCCGAACCGTCGAAGCCGGTCACCGTGACCCCGTCGCGGCGGAGCTCGACGACCTGGTCCTGACCGAGCTCGATCGCGGACCGGGTGTGGGCGATGAAGGCGGCGACGTCCGAGGCGAGGAAGTTCTCGCCCTCGCCGACGCCCACCACGAGGGGCGAGTTCCGGCGGGCGCCGACCACCACGTCCGGCTCGTCCGCGTGCACCGCGACCAGGGTGAACGCGCCCTCCAGCCGCAGGCACACCTGCCGCATCGCCTCGGCGAGGCCGCCCGAGGCCGAGAACCGCTCCGCCAGCAGGTGGGCGACGACCTCGGTGTCCGTCTCCGACTCCAGCCGGTGTCCGCGCCCGGCGAGTTCGGCGCGGAGCGCGGCGAAGTTCTCGATGATGCCGTTGTGCACGACGGCCACCCGGCCGGAATTGTCCAGATGGGGATGGGCGTTGACGTCGGTGGGCCCGCCGTGGGTGGCCCACCGGGTGTGTCCGAGCCCCGTGGAGCCTGCCGGCAGGGGACGCCCGACCAGCGCCTTCTCCAGATTGACGAGCTTCCCGGCCTTCTTGACGGCGGCCAGCTCGCCGTCGGCGAGGACGGCCACCCCTGCCGAGTCGTAGCCCCGGTACTCCAGCCGCTTGAGTCCGGCGATGACCACATCGAGCGCCGACTGCGCTCCCACGTAACCCACAATTCCACACATAGGCGGCAGAGTACGCCTCACCTGGTCTCCTGCCCGGTACCTGAACAAGACGAAACCCCCGTCCCGGCGCATGCGCCGGGACGGGGGTCCGCACTCGTCCGGACCGGACTCGGCCGAGCTCCTCGACCGGCCCGGCCGCCCCGCGATCGTGATCGGGCGAGATCCGCGGGGTCGGTCCCGGTACGTGACCGACCACACCACCCACAACGGCCCCCGAGCCCCGACAATGGCGGTGTGATCACTTCGCCGCCACGAAGCACCACGCCGGACAGCGCGACGGAGCGCACCGGCCGGGACGGGCAGTCCCCGCGCCCCGCCCACCGCCGGGGCCCCGACGCCTCGCCGTACGTCGACCTGACCCGGGCCGAGTGGAGCGCCCTGCGCGAACGGACCCCGCTCCCGCTCACGGCCGAGGAGGTCGAGCGGCTGCGCGGCCTCGGCGACGTCATCGACCTGGACGAGGTCCGCGACGTCTACCTCCCCCTCTCCCGCCTGCTCAACCTGTACGTCGGCGCCACCAGCAACCTGCGCGGCACCCTCAACACCTTCCTCGGCGACGCGGGCAACGGCCACGGCGCCCAACAGGGCACCCCCTTCGTCATAGGGGTCGCCGGCTCCGTCGCGGTCGGCAAGTCCACCGTGGCCCGTCTGCTCCAGGCCCTCCTCGCCCGCTGGCCCGAGCACCCGCGCGTGGAGCTGGTCACCACCGACGGCTTCCTGTACCCGATGAAGGAGCTCCAGCGGCGCGGGCTCACCTCCCGCAAGGGCTTCCCCGAGTCCTACGACCGCCGGGCGCTCACCCGCTTCGTCGCCGACATCAAGGCGGGCAAGGACGAGGTCAGGGCGCCGGTCTACTCGCACCTGATCTACGACATCGTGCCGGGCGAGGAGCTCGTCGTACGCCGCCCGGACATCCTCATCGTCGAGGGCCTCAACGTCCTCCAGCCGGCCCTTCCCGGCAAGGACGGCCGTACGCGCGTCGGTCTCGCCGACTACTTCGACTTCAGCGTGTACGTGGACGCCCGCCCCGAGGACATCGAGCGTTGGTACCTCAACCGCTTCCGCAAGCTGCGCGAGACCGCGTTCCAGAACCCCTTCTCCTACTTCCGCAAGTACACGCAGGTCTCCGAGGAGGAGGCGCTGGAGTACGCGCAGACCATGTGGCGGACGATCAACAAGCCCAACCTGCTGGAGAACGTGGCGCCCACCCGGGGCCGGGCCACCCTCGTCGTGCGCAAGGGGTCGGACCACAAGGTGCAGAAGCTCAGCCTCCGCAAGCTCTGACCGGCCCACCCACGGGCGCTGACGGGCACTAGGGTGCGGGCATGCTGCATCTGCGGATGATCACACCGAGCGACCGCACGGAGGAGGTGGTGGCGATCGTCGAGAAGACGGTCGGCACCACCCATGTGGTCGTACTGAGGGACGCCGCCCGGCTCCCTCCGGGCGACCTCGTCCTGTGCGACGTGGCACGCGAGGCCGGGGACGAACTCCTCCAGGAGCTCCGGACGCTGGGCATCGACCGGGACGGCTCCATCGCCGTCGAGAACATCGACCTGTCGCTGTCGAAGCGTGCCGAGGCCGCGGCGGAGGAGGCCCCCGGCGAAGCCGCCGACGCCGTGCTGTGGGAGCAGCTGACGGAGGCGACGCACGAGGACTCGACGCTCACCGTCACCTACGTCGCGTTCATGGTCCTGGCGACGATGATCGCGGCGTGCGGTGTGGTCCTGGACAACTCCGTCCTGATCGTGGGCGCGATGGCGGTCGGCCCGGAGTTCGGGCCGCTCGCCGGGGTGTGCACCGCCGCGGTGCGGCGCTCCCCGAAGCGGGCCGCGCGCTCACTGGCGGCGCTGCTCGTCGGATTCGCCGCCGCGATAATCGCCACCACGGCCTTCACCCTGGTGATGGACGCGCTCGGGCTCTTCGACCGGAGCATGCTGGAGAACCCCCGCCCGAACACCAGCTTCATCTGGCAGCCCGATCCGTTCTCGTTCGTCGTGGCCGTGCTCGCGGGCGTGGCCGGGACGCTCTCGCTGACCTCCGCGAAGTCCGCGGCGCTGGTCGGCGTCGCCATCTCCGTGACCACCGTCCCGGCCGCCGCCAACGCCTCGGTGGCCCTCGGCTACGGCGACGTGGCGCAGATGTGGGGCTCGGCGGTGCAGCTGCTGCTGAACCTGGTGGGGATCATGCTGGCCGGCGTGGCGACCCTGCTCACCCAGAAGCTCCTCTGGCGCACCCAGCGCGGCCGCCGGCGCCGGGCGACGGGGTCCTGAGCGGCTCCGCTCCCGGGAACGCCCCGGCCCCGCCGTCCCGGAGGTCCGGGGCGGCGGGGCCGGGGCAGGTGTTCCGGAAGGGCTAGCCCAGCGCCGACTTCACGACGTCCGCCAGCCGGCCGGCGACCGCGCGGGCCTGCTCGATGTCGGCGGCCTCGACCATCACCCGTACGAGCGGCTCCGTACCGGAGGAACGCAGCAGCACGCGTCCGGTGGTGCCCAGCTCGCGCTCGGCCTCGTTGACCGCCGTGGCCAGCTCGGCGGAGGTGGCGACCCGGGACCTGTCCACGTCGGGGACGTTGATCAGGACCTGGGGCAGCCGCCGCATGACGCCCGCGAGTTCGGCCAGGGACGTGCCGGTGGCCGCGACCCGCGCCGCCAGCAGCAGGCCGGTCAGCGTCCCGTCGCCGGTCGTCGCGTGGTCGAGGACGATCACGTGGCCGGACTGCTCGCCGCCCAGCGCGTAGCCGTGCTCCTTCATCGACTCCAGGACGTACCGGTCGCCGACCCCGGTCTGCACGACCTGGATGCCCTCGCCCTCCATGGCCAGCTTGAAGCCGAGGTTGGACATCACGGTGCCGACCACGGTGTTGCCGCGCAGCTGGCCGGCCTCGCGCATGGCGAGGGCCAGGACCGCCAGGATCTGGTCGCCGTCGATCTCCGCGCCGGTGCCGTCCACGGCCAGGCAGCGGTCCGCGTCGCCGTCGTGCGCGATGCCGAAGTCGGCGCCGTGCTCGACGACGGCCGCCTTGAGCAGGCCGAGGTGGGTGGAGCCGCAACCGTCGTTGATGTTCAGGCCGTCCGGCTCGGCGCCGATGGTGACGACCTCCGCGCCGGCCCGGGTGAAGGCCTCGGGCGAGACGAACGCGGCGGCGCCGTGGGCCTCGTCCAGGACGATCTTCAGGCCTTCGAGGCGGTTGGGAAGGACGCCGATGAGGTGCGCGACGTACTTGTCGAAGCCCTCCGTGTAGTCGGAGATCCTGCCGACGCCCGAGCCGGTGGGCCGGTCCCAGGGAGCGCCGGTGCGGTGCTCCTCGTAGACGGACTCGATCCGGTCCTCCAGCTCGTCGGCGAGCTTGTGGCCGCCGCGCGCGAAGAACTTGATCCCGTTGTCGGGCATGGCGTTGTGGCTGGCGGAGAGCATCACGCCGAGGTCGGCACCCAGCGCACCGGTGAGATACGCCACCGCCGGGGTGGGCAGCACACCGACGCGCAGGACGTCCACGCCCGCGCTCGCCAGGCCGGCCACGACGGCGGCCTCCAGGAATTCGCCGGAGGCACGGGGATCCCGGCCGACCACGGCGGTGGCCCGATGACCGGCGAAGGTGCCCGCCTCGGCCAGTACGTGGGCAGCCGCCACGGAGAGGCCGAGCGCGAGCTCCGCCGTCAGATCCGCGTTGGCGACGCCGCGTACACCGTCCGTCCCGAAGAGTCGTCCCACTGTTGTCCTCCCGAGTTTCCGCTTCGCGTATGACCGCTTGTGAAAGGTATGTGCCGCTTGTGGCGGTAAACGAACCGCCCCGGCAGCACAGAGAGTGCTGCCGGGGCGGTTTCGTTGCAGAACAGCAGGCGCAGATTAACGCTTGCTGTACTGCGGGGCCTTACGGGCCTTCTTGAGACCGGCCTTCTTGCGCTCGACCGCACGGTCGTCGCGGGAGAGGAAGCCGGCCTTCTTGAGCGCCGGGCGGTTGTTGTCCACGTCCGCCTCGTTCAGCGCACGGGCCACGCCGAGGCGCAGGGCGCCGGCCTGACCGGAGACACCGCCACCCGCGATGCGGGCGATGATGTCGTAGCGGTTGTCCAGCTCAAGGAGCTTGAACGGCTCGTTGACTTCCTGCTGGTGCACCTTGTTGGGGAAGTAGTCCTCAAGGGTGCGACCGTTGATCTTCCACTTGCCGGTGCCCGGAACGATCCGGACGCGGGCGATGGCGTTCTTGCGACGGCCCAGGCCGGCGGCCGGCTGGGGGTCGCCGAAGCGGCCGGCAAGGGACTCGGAGGTGTAGTCGCCCTCGACTACGGCCTCGGACTCGCTGGTGTACTCCTCGACGTTGCCCTCGAACTCGTCGACGGGGGTCGTCTCGGCGGTGGTCTCGGCCACGATGCTCCTCAGAATTTTCTACGTCTTAGGGGGTGGCCGGAACTACTGCGCGACCTGGGTGATCTCGAACGGCACCGGCTGCTGGGCAGCGTGGGGGTGCTGGTCGCCCGAGTAGACCTTCAGCTTCGAGAGCATCTGACGGCCCAGGGTGTTCTTGGGGAGCATGCCCTTGACGGCCTTCTCGACGGCCTTCTCCGGGTTGTTCGCCAGGAGGTCGTCGTAGCGCACCGAACGGAGACCGCCCGGGTAGCCGGAGTGGCGGTAGGCCATCTTCTGCGACGCCTTGTTGCCGGACAGGTGAACCTTGTCGGCGTTGACGATGATGACGAAGTCGCCCATGTCCATGTGGGGGGCGTAAGTCGGCTTGTGCTTGCCCCGAAGGAGGGCAGCGGCCTGGGTCGCCAGACGGCCGAGGACAACGTCCTGGGCGTCGATGACGAGCCACTGGCGCGAGATGTCGCCGGGCTTGGGGCTGAACGTACGCACGCGTATGCCTTCGCTTCTTCAGTGGTGGTATCCCCAGGGCGCAAGCCCCAAGGGAAGGTCCTGACAGGGTCACCACGGACGATCACGACAGCCCTCGTTCACATCGGGGACGCAACCCGTGTGAACCGCTGGTCATCGGTCCGGTGGACCGGCGCAAGGCCCTTTCACGTGAGAATGAGAAAGCCCATACGCATAACAAACCAGCAGAGTACCCAAGCAGACCCGTACGGGTCAAAACGCGGTCCGCGATGCCGATTCTGCTGGCGTCGCGGCGCACTCCGGTTCGGTCCTGGGTGGGGACCCCGCAGTTGTTACGGGGTCCAGAGTAACCCGAACGGAGCGCAGCGCACGACGCGCCAGCACCCATGCGAGCCCGCACAGGGTGGCGCAGTCCTTGAAGGCGCGCCGTTTCGCGTCCAGCTCCGACGGCCACGGGATGCCCGCCGTCTGGGGGGCCAGGGCCGCCCAGAACCAAGGCGAACGCGGCATCGAGCCGGGCCGCACGGCCGATGCGAGCAGCAGCGGGAGCACCACCAGCAGGTAGTGGTCGAAGGACGGCCGGGAGACCAGGAATGCGGCGAGCATCACCATGCAGGCCGTCTCCGCCAGCCGCAGCTCGCCGCCGTCCGCGTCGTCTGCCACGCGCCGCCAGCGCACCCGGGCCCCCCACAGCCCCGCCCCGGCCCCCGCGAAGGCGATCAGCACAGCCAGCGGCTCCGGCGCCCCCAGTCTCGGCAGCACCGCGATCGGCGAGGCGTCCCAGGGCAGCGCGTAGGCGTCCTGCCCCTGGAGCAGGAACGGCAGGGTCTTGGTGAAGAACAGCGACGGGCTGGGCATCACCAGCGCCCCGGCCAGCGAGAGCCCCAGCGGCACCAGCACGGCCGCGGCCAGGGCGCGCCACTGCCGGGCCAGCAGGAAGAGCAGCCCGATCGGCACGAGCATGGGCTTGCAGGCGATCGCCAGCCCGATCACCAGGCCGGCGGCCCCCCACGACCGGCGCCGCGCCAGCAGCAGCGCCACCGGCAGCGCGGCCGCCGAGATCGCCGTCCAGTTGCCGATCAGCACGAGGTTCTCGTACGGCTTGTAGGCGAGCGCGAACACCGCGAAGCCCCCGACCGCGAACCGCGACCGCAGCGGCACCGAGAACAGCCGCAGCGCGGCCAGCCAGCCGACGCCCAGCAGCCCGCTCATCCCGACCGGCAGCACCCAGCGCAGCACCGCCTGTGGCAGCAGCGCCTCCGGAACCGCCATGATCACGGCGCTCGGGAGGTAGAGGAAGCGCTTGTCCTCGTACGGGGACCCGCCGTCCAGCAGCGTCTGCGCGGCCTTGACCACGAAGGCGTTGTCGGAGCCCCAGCTCGCGTGCAGGCTCGTGGAGACGGCGATCCCGAGGACCACCGCGAGGGAGGCGAGCCGCAGCAGCCTCGACGCCGGCTGCAGCAGCCACTCGACGAGGCGGTTGCCGGGGGCCGGGGGGCCGGAGCCGGGAGCCCCGGGGGCCGGCTTCCCGAAGGTCTGGTTCTCCCACTTCATGAGCCAGATGCTAGGCCGCAGGCCCACAACGCCTCCCCCTCACTCCGGCTGCGGGGGAGGTTCCCCCTAACGCTTGCGTTCGACTCTACGTTCGTCCCAGACGGGCTCCTGAGTCTCCCGCACAACACCGTCCGAACCGAAGACCAGGTAGCGGTCAAATGTGCGCGCGAACCACCGGTCGTGCGTGACGCACAGCACAGTGCCGTCGTACGCCTCCAGGCCGTCCTGGAGCGCCTCGGCGGACTCCAGGTCCAGGTTGTCCGTCGGCTCGTCCAGCAGCAGCGCCGTGGTGCCGGCCAGTTCCAGCAGCAGGATCTGGAACCGCGCCTGCTGGCCGCCGGAGAGCTTCTCGAAGGGCTGGTCGCCCTGGCGCTCCAGCTCGTACCGGCGCAGCACGCCCATCGCCGCGCCGAGCGGCTTGGCCGCCTCCGTCCACAGGATGTCGACGAGGGTGCGCCCGAACAGCTCCGGGTGGGCGTGGGTCTGCGCGAAATGGCCGGGAACCACCCGGGCGCCCAGCTTCCACGTCCCGCTGTGCTTGACGTCCTCGCCCGCCATCAGCCGCAGGAAGTGCGACTTCCCGGAGCCGTTGGAGCCGAGCACCGCGACCCGCTCGCCGTAGAAGACCTCCAGCGAGAACGGCTTCATCAGGCCCGTGAGCTCCAGGTTCTCCACCGTGAGCGCGCGCACGCCCGTACGGCCGCCCTTGAGCCGCATCCGGATGTCCTGCTCGCGCGGCGGCTCGGGCGGCGGACCTGCCTCCTCGAACTTCTGGAAGCGGGTCTGCATCGCCCGGTAGCGCGACGCCATGTCCGGGCTGCTCGCGGCCTGGTTGCGCAGCCGCAGCACCAGGGCCCTCAGCCGGGCGTGCTCCTCGTCCCAGCGCCGCTTGAGCTCCTCGAAGCGCGCGAAGCGCTCCTTGCGGGCGTCGTGGTACGTCCCGAAGCCCGCGCCGTGGACCCACACGTCGGTGCCCATGGGGCTCGGCTCCAGGCTGATGATCTTCTCGGCGGCCGTGGACAGCAGCTCGCGGTCGTGCGACACGAACAGCACGGTCTTGCGGGTGGCCTTCAGCTGCTCCTCCAGCCACCGCTTGCCGGGGACGTCCAGGTAGTTGTCCGGCTCGTCGAGCAGCAGCACCTCGTCCGGCCCGCGCAGCAGCGCCTCCAGCACGAGCCGCTTCTGCTCACCGCCCGACAGCGTGCGCACCTCGCGGAACTGCGCGCTGTCGTACGGGATCGCCAGCGCGGCCGTGGTGCACACGTCCCACAGGGTCTCGGCCTCGTAGCCCTGCACGTCCGCCCAGTCGCTGAGCGCCTGCGCGTAGGCCATCTGCGCGGCCTCGTCGTCGACGGTGAGGATCCGCTCCTCGGCCCGGTCCACGGCCCGCGCGGCCTCCCGGATCCGCGGCTGGGACACCGACACCAGCAGGTCCCGTACCGTCGTCTCGTCCCGTACGGAGCCCACGAACTGCGACATCACACCGAGGCCGCCGCTCACGGTGACCCCGCCGCCGTGCGGCTGGAGCTCACCGGAGATCAGCTTGAGCAGGGTGGTCTTGCCGGCCCCGTTCGCCCCCACGAGGGCGACCACCGACCCCTCCCCCACCCGGAAGGAGACGTCGGGGAGCAGTACCCGCCCGTCCGGCAGGTAGTACTCCAGGTGGCTGGCTTCGAGATGTCCCATGCCCGGCATTCTCCAGGTCCGCCGCGCTCCGCCCAAACGGATCCGCTCCGGCCGGCGGGCGGCGGCGAGGGTCAGCAGCAGCCGGCGCCCGGCAGCGTGCGCAGGTTGCGCGCCTCCTTGCTGCGCGCGGCCAGCAGCTCGTCCGCCGGGTAGCCGACCTCCTCCAGGGTCAGCCCGTGCGGCTTGACCACGTGCACCGAGGAGTCCCGTACGGCCGCGGCGAGCACCTTGCCGGGCCAGTCGGTCGGCCGGTGGCCGTCTCCGACGTGCAGCAGGGCCCCCACCAGCGAGCGGACCATGTTGTGGCAGAAGGCGTCGGCACGGACGGTCGCGGTGACGATCCCGTCCTCGCCGCGCTCCCAGCTGAGCTGCTGGAGCGTGCGGATGGTCGTGGCGCCCTCCCGCTTCTTGCAGTACGCGGCGAAGTCGTGCTCGCCCACCAGCGGGGCGGCGGCCTCGTTCATCGCGTCCACGTCCAGGGGCCACTGGTGCCACAGCACGTGGCCCCGGCGCAGCGGGTCCACGCCGGCCCGGTGGTCGCCGACCCGGTAGGCGTAGCGGCGCCAGACGGCCGAGAAGCGCGCGTTGAACCCCTGGGGGGCCTCCGCGGCCTTCCACACCCGTACGTCGTGCGGCAGCCTGCCCGCGAGCCGGCGCAGCAGCTTGTCGTGGTGCTCGGCCCACACCTCCTCGGCCACGTCGAACTGCGCGACCTGGCCGCGGGCGTGCACGCCCGCGTCCGTCCGGCCGGCCACGGTCAGCTCCACCGGGTCGGGCAGCCGCATCACGGTCTGCAGGGCCGACTCCAGCTCGCCCTGGACGGTCCGCAGCACGCGCTGCTTCGCCCAGCCGGAGAAATCCTTGCCGTCGTAGCTCAGGTCCAGCCGCACCCGGACGTGCCCGGACTCCACCTCGTCACTCACGTGAGCGATCCTCTCAGCTGTGTCGTTGCGACGAACGCCGAACGGGCCCGCCCCGGAGGGGGCGGGCCCGTTCAGAGCCGTTCGAGCAGACGAGATCCCGGAGGATCAGGCCTCCTCGACCAAACTACTTGGCCGACTCGTCGGCGGGCTCGGCGGGGGCGTCGGTGGCCTCGGCCTTGGCCTCCGCCTCCTTGACCGCGCGCTTGGTGGCGGCCTCGGCCTCACCGGTGGCCTGCTGGGCGACCGTCAGGGCCTCGACCAGCTCGATGACCGCCATCGGGGCGTTGTCGCCACGACGGTTGCCGATCTTGGTGATGCGCGTGTAACCACCGGGGCGGTTCTCGTAGCGCGGGGCGATCTCGGTGAACAGCGTGTGCACGATGCTCTTGTCCGTGATCGTCTGCAGCACCAGGCGACGGTTGTGGATGTCGCCCTTCTTGGCCTTGGTGACCAGACGCTCGGCGTAGGGACGCAGGCGACGGGCCTTGGCCTCGGTGGTGGTGATGCGGCCGTGCTCGAAGAGCGCCTTCGCGAGGTTCGCGAGGAGGTGCTTCTCGTGCGCGGCGCTGCCGCCCAGACGGGCACCCTTTGCGGGACGCGGCATGGTGTTACTCCTTCATATCTGCACCGGCCGTGTCAGGTACCGGTGTCAGTTCCCCCGAGGCGGACGCCGCGGGAAAGTCTTGCTGTGCGAGCCGGGGCTCAGTACTGCTCGGTCTCGACGAAACCGGCGTCCGCGTCGTCGTCGGCGCCGAAGGCGTCGGCGGCGGCGGTCGGGTCGAATCCGGGCGGGCTGTCCTTGAGGGCCAGGCCCATGCCGGCCAGCTTCGCCTTGACCTCGTCGATCGACTTCGCACCGAAGTTGCGGATGTCGAGCAGGTCGGCCTCGGAACGCGCCACGAGCTCACCCACGGAGTGGATGCCCTCGCGCTTGAGGCAGTTGTACGAGCGGACCGTGAGCTCCAGCTCCTCGATCGGCAGCGCCAGGTCGGCGGCCAGGGCGGCGTCCGTCGGGGACGGGCCCATGTCGATGCCCTCGGCGTCGATGTTGAGCTCGCGCGCCAGACCGAACAGCTCGACCAGGGTCTTACCGGCGGACGCCATGGCGTCGCGCGGACGCATGGCCTGCTTGGTCTCGACGTCGACGATCAGCTTGTCGAAGTCGGTGCGCTGCTCGACACGGGTCGCCTCGACCTTGTAGGTGACCTTGAGGACCGGGCTGTAGATGGAGTCGATCGGGATGCGACCGATCTCCTGGCCCAGCTGCTTGTTCTGGACGGCGGAGACGTAGCCGCGACCGCGCTCGACGGTCAGCTCCATCTCCAGCTTGCCCTTGCCGTTGAGCGTGGCGAGGACCAGGTCCGGGTTGTGCACCTCGACACCGGCCGGGGGCGCGATGTCGGCGGCGGTGACCAGGCCGGGGCCCTGCTTGCGCAGGTACATCACGACCGGCTCGTCGTGCTCCGAGGAGACGACCAGCTGCTTGATGTTCAGGATGATGTCGGTGACGTCTTCCTTGACACCCGGCACGGTGGTGAACTCGTGCAGGACGCCGTCCACGCGGATGCTGGTGACAGCGGCACCCGGGATCGAGGACAGGAGCGTGCGGCGCAGGGAGTTGCCGAGGGTGTAGCCGAAGCCCGGCTCCAGCGGCTCGATCACGAACCGCGAGCGGTACTCGTCGACGACCTCTTCGGTCAGCGAGGGACGCTGAGCGATAAGCATGTCTGTGTTCCTTCATTCGTGGACGCCCACTATTTGACGCCCGACGGGGTGCAGCCGGAGCCGCGGACTACAAGGGTACGGGCGGTACGTCCCCCGCGAGGGGTTCGTACCGCCCGGACACTCAAGAACGCACAAGTGCGTCCGCTGCGTCAGACGCGGCGGCGCTTCGGCGGGCGGCAGCCGTTGTGCGGGGTGGGGGTGACGTCCTGGATCGAACCGACCTCCAGGCCAGTGGCCTGGAGGGAGCGGATCGCGGTCTCGCGGCCGGAGCCCGGACCCTTGACGAAGACGTCAACCTTGCGCATGCCGTGCTCCTGCGCGCGGCGGGCGGCCGACTCGGCGGCCATCTGCGCGGCGAAGGGGGTGGACTTGCGCGAGCCCTTGAAGCCGACGTGGCCGGCGGAGGCCCAGGAGATCACGTTGCCCGCGGGGTCCGTGATCGAAACGATGGTGTTGTTGAACGTGCTCTTGATGTGGGCGTGCCCGTGAGCGACGTTCTTCTTTTCCTTGCGGCGCACCTTCTTGGCAGCGCCCTGACGACCCTTGGGGGGCATCTAAATCTCCTACGGGAGGTGGTCGGTCCTACAGCGCAAGACCGCTGAACAGGACTACTTCTTGCCCGGCTTCTTCTTACCGGCGATCGCGCGACGCGGGCCCTTGCGGGTACGCGCGTTCGTGCTGGTGCGCTGACCGTGCACCGGGAGGCCACGACGGTGGCGAATACCCTGGTAGCACTGGATCTCGACCTTGCGACGGATGTCGGCCTGGATCTCGCGGCGGAGGTCACCCTCGGTGCGGAGGTTGGCGTCCACGTACTCGCGGATCTTGACCAGGTCCTCTTCGGCCAGGTCACGAACGCGGGTGTCGGGGTTCACGCCGGTCGAGGCGAGGATCTCCTTGGACCGGGTGCGCCCGATACCGAAGACGTAGGTGAGTGCGATCTCCACGCGCTTTTCGCGCGGGATGTCAACACCGGAAACGCGTGCCATTCAATGGCTCCTGTGTGTTCGGGGGTCTTCCGCAGAACCGACCCCGACCGCCGACCACCCTGAGTGGGTGAGTGGTACGTCCGGGTCCCCGGCCCCCGCCGGAGGTACCGCCGGCCCTTCACAGGGCTGGGCGGGTTCTGCGTATGTACGTGTACTTACGTCGCGCGAAGAACTGCGAAAGGCAGGTCGGTCGGCGTGCGTCAGCCCTGGCGCTGCTTGTGGCGCAGGTTGTCGCAGATGACCATGACCCGACCGTGACGGCGGATCACCTTGCACTTGTCGCAGATCTTCTTGACGCTCGGCTTGACCTTCATGTTGGTGAGGTTCTCCGGGTCAGTGCCACCACCCGCGCCGGGACAAGACGCCCAGGCGGGAGTGAAGACAAGATCTACTTGTATCGGTAGACGATCCGGCCACGCGTCAGGTCGTACGGGGAGAGCTCCACGACGACCCGGTCATCAGGGAGGATGCGGATGTAGTGCATGCGCATCTTGCCGCTGATGTGCGCGAGGACTTTGTGACCGTTCTGAAGTTCCACCTTGAACATCGCGTTCGGGAGGGACTCGATCACGGTGCCCTCGATTTCGATGGCACCTTGCTTCTTGGCCACGCTTCGCCTTTCGAATCGGCTACCTTGATCGGCTCCGTGCGCCACGCAGACATGGAGGTGCACGAGAGCCGACGAGTCAGTCTACGTCAGGGCACCCCGAAAGACGAATCCGGAAAGTTTGCCCCAGAGTCTAGATCACTAACCGAGCGGGTCCGGCGCCGTCGTGACTCCGTACTCCGCCAGCTTCGCCTTGCCGCAGTCGGGGCTGGTCAGGACGATCGGGCCGGCCTCGGTCAGGGCGATGGAGTGCTCCCAGTGCGAGGACCAGGTGCCGTCCGTGGTGATCACGGTCCAGTCGTCCGCCAGGACCTCCGTCTGCGCAGTGCCCAGGGAGACCATGGGCTCGATCGCCAGGCAGAGGCCCGGGACCAGCTTGATCCCCTTGCCCCGCTTGCGCGAGACGTAGTTCAGCAGGTGGGGGTCCATGTGCATCTCGGACCCGATGCCGTGGCCGCCGTAGTCCTCGATGATCCCGAACTTCCCGAGGCTGTGCTCACCGGTGGTGGGCCGCGGCTGGCGCTTGATGTACGTCTCGATCGCCTTCGAGATGTCCACGAGGCGGTTGCCGAGCTTCATGGCGGCGATACCGGCCCACATGGACTCCTCGGTCACCCGGGAGAGCTCCACGAGCTCAGGGGCGTGCCCGGTGCCCACGAACGCCGTGTACGCGGCGTCGCCGTGCCAGCCGTCGACGATCGCGCCGGCGTCGATCGAGATGATGTCGCCGTCCTTGAGGACGGTCTTGTCGTCCGGGATGCCGTGGACGACGACCTCGTTCACCGAGGTGCAGATCGTCGCCGGGAAGCCCCCGTAACCGAGGAAGTTCGACTTGGCCCCGGCATCGGCGATCACCTTGCGGGCCACCATGTCCAGATCCCGCGTCGTGGCGCCCGGGACGGCCGCCTCGCGGGTCGCCGCGTGGATCGCGGCGACGACCAACCCTGCCTCGCGCATCTTCGCGATCTGCTCGGGGGTCTTGATCTGCACCATGGAGACGTGCCTTCCGTGTTCTGCGGCTCGACCGCCGCTCGCGCGGACCTGGTCGACGTCCGCTGTCGTTCCTCAATATTGGCTGATGTCGCGCCGAGGCGCGTTATGCAGACGGCCGCGGCGCCCCGAGGGACACCGCGGCCGTACCTGCACGACAAAGGGCTGACTACTTCTTGAGGGCTTCCATCGCGCGGCGCGTGATCTCCGCGACCTCGCCGAGGGCGGGGATCGTCGACACGAGACCCTGGGCCTTGTAGTAGTCGATGATCGGCTCGGTCTCCGCGTGGTAGACCGCCAGCCGGTTGCGGACCGTCGCCTCGGAGTCGTCCCCGCGCTGGTACAGCTCGCCGCCGCAGGTGTCGCAGACGCCCTCGGCCTTCGGCGGGGCGTACGTGACGTGGAAGACGTGGGCGGAGTCCTTGCGGCAGGTCCGGCGACCCGCGATCCGCTTGACGACCTCGTCCTCCTCGACCTCCAGGTCGAGGACGGCGTCCAGGTCCAGCCCGGCCACTTCGAGGATCTCGTCGAGCGCCTCGGCCTGCGAAAGGTTGCGCGGGAAGCCGTCGAGCAGGAAGCCGTTCGCGGCGTCGGGCTGCTCCATCCGGTCCTTGGCCATACCGATGGTGACGGAGTCCGGCACGAGCTCGCCGGCGTCCATGTACGACTTCGCGCTCTTGCCGAGCTCGGTGCCCTGGCTGATGTTGGCGCGGAACAGGTCGCCCGTGGAGATGTGCGGGATCGACAGGTTCTTGGCAAGGAACGCGGCCTGCGTTCCCTTGCCCGCACCGGGCGGTCCGACGAGGACGATTCGCATCAGCGGAGGAACCCTTCGTAATTACGCTGCTGGAGCTGGCTCTCGATCTGCTTCACGGTTTCCAGACCCACACCCACGATGATCAGGATGCTCGTCCCGCCGAACGGGAAGTTCTGGTTCGCTCCGAAGCCGGCCAACGCCATCGTCGGCACAAGAGCGATGAGACCCAGGTACAGCGACCCCGGCCAGGTGATCCGGTTGAGCACGTAGCTCAGGTACTCGGCGGTAGGTCGGCCGGCGCGGATGCCCGGGATGAACCCACCATACTTCTTCATGTTGTCTGCAACTTCCTCGGGGTTGAACGAGATCGCCACGTAGAAGAACGCGAAGAAGACGATCAGGAGGAAGTAGACCGCGATGTAGTACGGGTGGTCGCCCTTGACGAAGTGCTTCTGGATCCAGGTGGCCCAGCCCGCGGTGGAGCCGCTGAACTGCACGACCAGAGCCGGGATGTAGAGCAGCGACGAGGCGAAGATGACGGGGATGATGCCCGCCTGGTTCACCTTGAGCGGGATGTACGTCGAGGTACCGCCGTACGAACGGCGGCCGATCATGCGCTTCGCGTACTGGACCGGAATCCGGCGCTGCGCCTGCTCGACGAAGACCACCAGGCCGACCATCGCGAGGCCGACGAGCATGACCACGCCGAACTCGACCCAGCCGTCCGCGATCTTGCCCTGCTCCTTGATGGCCCAGAGGGCACCGATGAAGCCGGCGGCGATCGAGATGAACATGAGGATCGACATGCCGTTGCCGATGCCGCGGTCGGTGATGAGCTCACCGAGCCACATGACGACGCAGGTACCGGCGGTCATGGTGACGACCATGACGACGGTGGTAAAGATCGACCGGTCGGGGACGATCTGGCTGGCGACCTGGCAGCCCTGGAACAGGGCACCAGTGCGGGCAGTGGCGACGAGGCCGGTGCCCTGCAGGATCGCGAGTGCGACCGTCAGATAGCGCGTGTACTGAGTGATCTTCGCCGTGCCGGACTGGCCCTCTTTCTTGAGGGTCTCCAGCTTCGGGATGACCACGGTCAGCAGCTGCAGGATGATGCTCGCCGTGATGTACGGCATGATGCCGAGCGCGAAGATCGTGATCTGCAGCAGCGCACCGCCGCTGAACATGTTGACGAGACCGAAGAGGCTGTTGCTGCTCCCGGCCTGGTCCACACAGATCTGAACGTTCTTGTAGCTCACGCCGGGAACCGGGATGTGGGACCCGAGCCGGAACAGCACGATGATGGCGAGCGTGAAAAGCAGCTTCTTGCGCAGGTCGGGCGTCTTGAACGCCCGGGCGAACGCGGTGAGCACGGTGCCTCCTGCGACCCCCGCGCTACTGCGTCAGAGGTGACGGTCTGAGGGATCGACGAATACGTACAAGCAAAGGTGCAGGCCACCTTACCGGCGACTGTGCCCCCCATGGAACGACCAACCGGGGATGCCCCATATGTGAGGCATCCCCGGTCGGGTTTCTAGCTATTCAGCCACCGGAGTCGTCTTAAACGAGCTCGGTGACGGTGCCACCAGCGGCGGCGATCTTCTCCTTGGCGGAGCCGGAGACGGCGTCAACCGAAACCTGCAGCGCCACGGAGATCTCGCCCTGGCCGAGGACCTTGACGAGGCTGTTCTTGCGAACCGCGCCCTTGGCGACCAGGTCGGCCACCGTGACCTCTCCACCCTCGGGGTAGAGAGCGCCGAGCTTGTCCAGGTTCACGACCTGGAACTCGGTGCGGAAGGGGTTCTTGAAGCCCTTGAGCTTCGGCAGACGCATGTGGAGGGGCATCTGCCCACCCTCGAAGCGCTGCGGGATCTGGTAACGGGCCTTCTGGCCCTTCGTACCACGACCGGCCGTCTTACCCTTCGACGCCTCACCACGACCGACACGGGTCTTCGCGGTCTTGGCACCGGGGGCGGGACGGAGGTTGTGGGCCTTCAGCGGGCTGTTCTCAGCCATGTTAGTCAACCTCCTCAACCGTCACGAGGTGGCGGACGGTCTGCACCATTCCGCGGAACTCGGGGCGGTCCTCCTTGACGACGACGTCGTTCAGGCGCTTGAGCCCGAGCGAACGCAGCGTGTCGCGGTGGTTCTGCTTGCTGCCGATGTACGACTTCGTCTGCGTGATCTTGAGACGGGCCATTACGCACCCGCTCCCGCAGCACGTGCACGAAGGAGCGCGGCGGGGGCGACGTCCTCGAGGGGCAGACCGCGGCGAGCCGCGATCTCCTCGGGACGCTGCAGACCCTTGAGCGCAGCCACGGTCGCGTGCACGATGTTGATCGCGTTCGACGAACCGAGCGACTTCGACAGGATGTCGTGAACGCCGGCGCACTCCAGAACGGCGCGCACCGGGCCACCGGCGATAACACCGGTACCGGGGGAAGCCGGCTTCAGGAGCACGACGCCGGCGGCACGCTCGCCCGTGATCGGGTGAGGAATCGTGCCCTGGATGCGGGGAACCTTGAAGAAACTCTTCTTGGCTTCCTCGACACCCTTGGCGATGGCCGCGGGAACTTCCTTGGCCTTGCCGTAACCGACACCTACAGTGCCGTCACCGTCGCCCACCACGACCAGCGCGGTGAAGCTGAAGCGGCGACCACCCTTGACAACCTTGGCGACGCGGTTGATCGCGACAACGCGCTCAACGTAAGCGGTCTTCTCGGCGGCAGGGCCACCGTCGCGACCCTTCCGGTCCCGCCGCTCGCCGCCACCGGCACCGCTTCCGCGGCGCTGGGGTCCAGCCATTGGATTACCTCTCTCTGTTACGTCCGTGAGTCCCGGAACCGGGGCTTAGAACTTCAGCCCGGCTTCGCGGGCGGCGTCAGCCAGAGCGGCAATGCGCCCGGCGTATCGGTTGCCACCGCGGTCGAACACGACGGTCTCGACACCCGCGGCCTTGGCACGCTCGGCGACGAGCGCGCCGACAGCCTGGGCCTGGGAGCTCTTGTCGCCTTCGCCACCGCGGATCGAAGCGTCCAGGGTCGACGCCGACGCCAGGGTGTGGCCCTGGAGGTCGTCGATGACCTGAGCAACGATGTTGCGGTTGGAACGCGTCACGACGAGGCGCGGACGCTCCGCCGTACCCGAGACGTTCTTGCGGATGCGGATGTGGCGGCGAGCCTTGGCAGCACGCTTGTACGCGTCGCCCTTGGCGATCTTCACACCGTATGCCATGGCTACTTACCAGCCTTTCCGACCTTGCGGCGGATGACTTCGCCGGCGTACTTGACACCCTTGGCCTTGTACGGGTCGGGCTTCCGCAGCTTGCGGATGTTGGCGGCGACCTCGCCGACCTTCTGCTTGTCGATGCCCTCGACCGAGAACTTGGTCGGCGACTCGACCTTGAAGGAGATGCCCTCGGGCGCCTCCACCAGGATCGGGTGGCTGTAGCCGAGCTGGAACTCCAGGTTGGAGCCCTTCGCGGCCACGCGGTAACCGACACCGCTGATCTCGAGAGCCTTGACGTACCCCGTGGTCACACCGGTGATCATGTTCGCCACCAGCGTGCGGGACAGGCCGTGCAGGGCCTTGTTCTGACGCTCGTCGTTCGGGCGGGTGACGTTCAGAACGCCGTCCTCGCCCTTGGCGACTGCGATGGGCGCCTTAACGGTGTGAGCGAGGGAGCCCTTGGGGCCCTTCACGGCGACCGTGTTGCCATCGATGGTGACGTCCACACCGGCGGGAACCTGGATGGGGAGCTTGCCGATTCGCGACATTGCTTTTCCTCCGTTCCCGACTACCAGACGTAGGCGAGGACTTCCCCACCTACGCCCTTCTTGCCTGCCTGCTGGCCGGTCAGGAGACCGTGGGACGTGGAGATGATCGCCACGCCCAGGCCACCGAGGACCTTCGGCAGGTTGGTGGACTTCGCGTACACACGCAGACCGGGCTTCGAGATCCGCTTGATGCCCGCAATGGAGCGCTCGCGGTTCGGCCCGAACTTCAGCTCGAGGACGAGGTTCTTGCCGACCTCGGCATCCTCGACCTTCCAGCCGGTGATGAAACCCTCCTGCTTGAGGATCTCTGCGATGTGCGACTTGATCTTGCTGTGCGGCATCACGACGGTGTCGTGGTACGCCGAGTTAGCGTTACGCAGACGCGTGAGCATGTCTGCGATCGGGTCAGTCATGGTCATGAAGTGGCCTTCGGCCTCTCTCGCCGGGGTTTCCTGTATGCGCCATCCCTCTCCCCACTCAGTGGCGGGACGGGTGCGGTGCGGGGACCTACGGCGTAGTAAGTCGTTATGGGCGGCGGACGCCCAACCCCACAAGCCTACGGCATGCGGAGCTGGGCACCCACCGACCAGATGCTTACCGAGAGTGCCTGGAACTTCCCAAGTCCTTGCGAACGAGGAGGAGTTACCAGGAGCTCTTGGTCACGCCCGGCAGCTCGCCACGGTGAGCCATCTCACGAAGGCAGACGCGGCACAGGCCGAACTTGCGGTACACGGAGTGGGGGCGACCGCAGCGCTGGCAGCGGGTGTACGCACGCACACCGAACTTGGGCTTACGGGCAGCCTTCGCGATGAGAGCCTTCTTCGCCATCTCGCTTACGCCTCCTTGAAGGGGAAGCCGAGGTGACGAAGGAGGGCGCGGCCCTCGTCGTCGTTGGTCGCCGTGGTGACCACGGTGATGTCCATACCCCGGGTACGGTCGATCTTGTCCTGGTCGATCTCGTGGAACATGACCTGCTCCGTGAGACCGAAGGTGTAGTTGCCACGGCCGTCGAACTGCTTCGGCGACAGACCACGGAAGTCACGGATACGCGGCAGCGCGAGCGACAGCGTACGGTCCAGGAACTCCCACATGCGGTCACCACGGAGGGTGACGTGGCAGCCGATCGGCTGACCCTCACGCAGCTTGAACTGCGCGATGGACTTCCGGGCCTTCGTGACGGCCGGCTTCTGACCGGTGATCGTCGTGAGGTCCTTGATGGCGCCGTCGATCAGCTTGGAGTCGCGGGCGGCGTCGCCCACACCCATGTTGACCACGATCTTCACGAGACCGGGGATCTGCATGACGTTCTCGTAGGAGAACTCCTCACGCAGCTTGCCCGCGATGTCCTCGCGGTACTTCGTCTTGAGACGCGGAGTGGTAGCCATCAGATGTCCTCACCCGTCCGCTTGGCAACGCGGATCTTGTTGCCCTCGTCATCGAAGCGGAAACCGACGCGGGTAACGACCTTCTGGCCGTCCTTCTCCACAACCAGCTGAACGTTGCTGACGTGGATCGGCGCCTCGACGATCACGATGCCGCCGGTCTGCGAGCCACCAGCGGTCTGGCCGGCCTTCGTGTGCTTCTTGACCCGGTTGACACCCTCGACGAGGACACGGTTCTCAGTAGGGATGGCCATGATGACCTTGCCCTGCTTGCCCTTGTCCTTACCGGTGATGACCTGAACCAGGTCGCCCTTCTTGATCTTCATGCTTACAGCACCTCCGGCGCGAGCGAGATGATCTTCATGAACTTCTTCTCGCGCAGCTCACGGCCCACCGGGCCGAAGATACGGGTGCCGCGAGGGTCGCCGTCGTTCTTGAGGATGACGGCGGCGTTCTCGTCGAAGCGGATGTACGAGCCGTCCTGGCGGCGGCGCTCCTTGACGGTGCGAACGATGACCGCCTTGACGACGTCACCCTTCTTCACGTTGCCACCGGGGATCGCATCCTTGACGGTGGCGACGATGACGTCACCGATGCCCGCGTAGCGGCGACCGGAACCACCGAGAACACGGATGCAAAGGATTTCCTTCGCACCAGTGTTGTCGGCGATACGCAGTCGCGACTCCTGCTGGATCACGTGTATCTCCTGTTTGTCTGCCGGTTCCCGGCGGGGGCTTCACTCCGAGGAGCGAGGCCCCCACCGAGCCTGGCGGAACGAATCCGGGGGAAACCCCCCGGACGAATTACTTGGCCTTCTCGAGGATCTCGACGATGCGCCAGCGCTTGCTCGCCGACAGCGGACGCGTCTCCATGATGAGGACGCGGTCGCCGACGCCGGCAGCGTTCTGCTCGTCGTGCGCCTTGAGCTTGTTCGTACGACGGATGACCTTGCCGTACAGGGCGTGCTTGACGCGGTCCTCGACGGCGACGACGACGGTCTTGTCCATCTTGTCGCTGACGACCAGACCCTCACGGGTCTTGCGGAAACCGCGCTCGGTCTTCTCAGTCACGTTGTTCTCGCTCATCAGGCGCTCTCCACCGTCTCGATACCGAGCTCACGCTCGTGCATCAGGGTGTAGATGCGAGCGATGTCCTTACGGACGGACTTGAGCCGGCCGTTGTTCTCCAGCTGACCCGTGGCCGCCTGGAAGCGGAGCTTGAACAGCTCCTCCTTGGCCTCGCTCAGCTTGCCAACGAGCTCCTCGTTGCCGAGCTCACGCAGCTCGGACGCCTTGGTTCCCGTCGCCATCACGACTCACCTGCCTCGCGCCGAACAATCCGGCACTTCATCGGAAGCTTGTGAGCAGCGCGGGTGAGCGCCTCACGAGCAATCTTCTCGTTCGGGTAGGACAGCTCGAACATGACCCGACCCGGGTGCACGTTGGCGATCCACCACTCGGGAGAACCCTTACCGGAACCCATGCGGGTCTCGGCAGGCTTCTTCGTCAGCGGGCGGTCCGGGTAGATGTTGATCCAGACCTTGCCGCCACGCTTGATGTGGCGGGTCATCGCAATACGAGCCGCCTCGATCTGGCGGTTCGTCACGTACGCCGGGGTCAGCGCCTGGATGCCGTACTCGCCGAACGTGACCTCAGTACCGCCCTTCGCCATACCACTGCGCTTGGGGTGGTGCTGCTTGCGGTGCTTGACCCTACGAGGGATCAGCATGTCGGTCAGGCCTCCGTTCCGGTGCTCTCGGCCGGAGCGGCGGCGGGAGCGTCGGCCTTGGGGGCCTCGGCACCAGCAGCCTGCTGCGGCTTGCGGCCACCACGGCCGCCGCGCTCGCCACCACGGCCACCACGGCCTGCGGGACGGTCGCCAGCGCCCTGCGCGCCACGGGCCGGGCGGTTGCCCGCACGGGCCGCGGCGTTCTCGGCGCGAACCTCGGCGATGTTCTTGACGTCGCCCTTGTAGATCCAGACCTTCACACCGATACGGCCGAAGGTGGTCTTGGCCTCGAAGAAGCCGTAGTCCACGTTCGCGCGCAGCGTGTGCAGCGGCACACGACCCTCGCGGTAGAACTCGGAGCGGGACATCTCGGCGCCGCCGAGACGGCCGCCACACTGGATCTTGATGCCCTTGGCGCCGGCCTTCATCGTGCCCTGCATGCTCTTACGCATGGCGCGACGGAAGGAGACGCGGGAGGAGAGCTGCTCGGCAACGGCCTGGGCAACCAGCTGAGCGTCGACCTCGGGGTTCTTGACCTCGAGGATGTTCAGCTGGACCTGCTTGCCCGTGAGCTTCTCGAGGTCGCCGCGGATGCGGTCGGCCTCGGCGCCACGACGGCCGATGACGATGCCCGGACGAGCGGTGTGGATGTCCACACGCACGCGGTCACGGGTGCGCTCGATCTCAACCTTCGAGATGCCGGCGCGCTCCATGCCGGACGTCATCATCCGACGGATGGCGACGTCTTCCTTGACGTAGTCCTTGTACAGCTTGTCGGCGTACCAACGCGACTTGAAGTCGGTGGTGATGCCGAGCCGGAACCCGTGCGGGTTTACCTTCTGGCCCATTACCGGGAACCTTCCTTGCTGCTGACGACCACGGTGATGTGGCTGGTCCGCTTGCGGATCCGGTAGGCACGGCCCTGCGCACGCGGACGGAACCGCTTCAGGGTCGGGCCCTCGTCCACGAACGCCTCGCTGATGAACAGCGAAGTGGCGTCCGGGTGGTTGTAGTTGTGTGCGGCGTTGGCAATGGCGCTGTCAAGCACCTTGCCGACCGGCACGCTCGCGGCCTGCGGGGCGAAACGCAGGACCGCCTGAGCCTCCGTGGCATCCATGCCACGGATAAGGTCCACCACTCGGCGGGCCTTCATGGGCGTGACGCGGATGTACCGCGCCTGGGCCCTGGCTTCCATGGTTGTCCCTTCGGTGTAAGTCATAGTCGTAACCACCCCGCCTTTAGCGGCGCTTCGACTTCCGGTCGTCCTTGACGTGGCCGCGGAAGGTGCGAGTCGGCGAGAACTCGCCGAGCTTGTGGCCGACCATCGACTCGGTGACGAACACCGGGACGTGGGTCTTGCCGTTGTGCACCGCGATGGTGTGACCCAGCATGCTGGGGATGATCATCGAGCGACGGGACCAGGTCTTGATGACGTTCTTGGTGCCGGCTTCGTTCTGGACGTCCACCTTCTTTACGAGGTGGTCGTCGACGAAGGGCCCCTTCTTGAGACTGCGCGGCATCTAAACCCGCTCCTAGCGCTTCTTGTTCGTCTTGCGGCGGCGGACGATGTACTTGCTCGAAGCCTTCTTCGGCGAGCGAGTACGACCCTCCTTCTGACCCCACGGGGAGACCGGGTGGCGACCACCGCTGGTCTTGCCCTCACCACCACCGTGCGGGTGGTCAACCGGGTTCATCGCGACACCGCGGACGGACGGGCGAACGCCCTTCCAGCGCATGCGGCCGGCCTTGCCCCAGTTGATGTTCGACTGCTCGGCGTTGCCGACCTCGCCGACCGTGGCGCGGCAGCGCGCGTCGACGAGACGGATCTCACCGGACGGCATACGAAGGTGGGCCATGGTGCCCTCCTTCGCCAGCAGCTGCACCGAGGCACCAGCGGAGCGGGCGAACTTCGCGCCGCCACCGGGACGGAGCTCGATCGCGTGGATCGTGGTACCGACCGGGATGTTGCGGAGCGCCAGGTTGTTGCCGGGCTTGATGTCGGCCGTCGGGCCGTTCTCAATCCGGTCACCCTGCTTCAGAGCCTTCGGCGCGATGATGTAGCGCTTCTCGCCGTCGGCGTAGTGCAGCAGCGCGATGCGCGCGGTGCGGTTGGGGTCGTACTCGATGTGCGCGACCTTGGCCGGCACGCCGTCCTTGTCGTGACGACGGAAGTCGATCACACGGTAGGCGCGCTTGTGTCCACCACCCTGGTGGCGAACGGTGATCCGGCCGGTGTTGTTACGGCCGCCCTTGCTGTGCAGAGGGCGAACCAGCGACTTCTCCGGCGTGGACCGCGTGATCTCGACAAAGTCGGCGACGCTGGAGCCACGACGGCCCGGGGTCGTCGGCTTGTACTTGCGGATACCCATTTCTCAGTCCTCGTCCGATTCCGGACGACTAGACCTCCGTTAGGAGGCCTGGCCGCCGAAGATGTCGATAC
Organism: Streptomyces sp. NPDC055254; assembly: GCF_053606025.1. Taxonomy (NCBI): domain Bacteria; kingdom Bacillati; phylum Actinomycetota; class Actinomycetes; order Kitasatosporales; family Streptomycetaceae; genus Streptomyces; species Streptomyces sp. NPDC055254. The sequence continues at coordinate 169,954 of NZ_JBSGQV010000002.1, forward strand.
GGTTGCCCTCGGCAAGGGTCACGATGGCGCGCTTGGTGTTGGCACGCTTGCCGAAACCGGTCTTGGTGCGCTTGCGCTTACCCTGACGGTTGATCGTGTTGACCCCGGTGACCTTGACCGAGAAGACCGCTTCCACGGCCTGCTTGATCTGGGTCTTGTTGGCGCCGGGCGCGACGATGAACGTGTACTTGTTCTCGTCCAGCAGCGCGTAGCTCTTCTCCGAGACAACCGGCTTGATCAGCAGGTCGCGCGGGTCAGTGAAGGTCTTGCTGGTAACGGTCGCCTCAGACATCAGGCGTCGCTCCCTTCGGTCTCATCGGCCTTGGGGCCAGACACGAAGGACTCGAAAGCGGCCTGGGTGAAGACCACGTCGTCAGAGACGATCACGTCGTACGTGTTCAGCTGGCCCGGCTCCAGGATGTGGACCTGGGGCAGGTTGCGGGCGGACAGCCACGCGGCCTCGTCGGCGCGCTCGACGACCAGGAGCAGGTTCTTGCGCTCCGAGATCTTGCCGAACAGCGTCTTGGCGGCCTTCGTGGAGGCGGAACCCTCGACCACGCCGGTGACGACGTGGATGCGGGAGTGACGCGCACGGTCCGAGAGGGCACCGCGGAGGGCGGCGGCCTTCATCTTCTTGGGGGTCCGCTGGGAGTAGTCACGCGGCTGCGGGCCGTGGACAACGCCACCGCCGACGAACTGCGGCGCACGGGTCGAACCCTGGCGCGCGCGGCCGGTGCCCTTCTGGCGGTACGGCTTGCGGCCACCACCACGGACTTCGCCGCGACGCTTGGTCTTGTGCGTGCCCTGACGGGCAGCAGCCAGCTGAGCGACAACGACCTGGTGGATCAGCGGAACGCTGGTCTTCGCGTCGAAGATCTCCGCGGGGAGCTCGACGGTACCGGCCTTGTCGCCTGCCGGCGAAAGGATGTCAATGGTGCTCATTACCTCAAGCCCCCTTGGCCGCGGTACGGACCAGGACGAGGCCGCCGTTCGGACCGGGGACCGCACCCTTGATGAGGAGCAGACCCTTCTCCGCGTCAACCGCGTGGATGGTCAGGTTCTGGGTGGTGACACGCTCGTTACCCATGCGACCGGCCATGCGCATGCCCTTGAAGACACGCCCAGGGGTGGCACAGCCACCGATCGAACCGGGGGAGCGGTGCTTGCGCTGCACACCGTGACCGGCGCCGAGGCCCCGGAAGTTGTGCCGCTTCATGACACCGGCGAAGCCCTTGCCCTTGCTGTTGCCCGTGACGTCGACCTTGACGCCGGACTCGAACACCTCAGCAGTGATCTCCTGGCCGAGCGTGTACTCGCTGGCGTCGGAGGTGCGGAGCTCCACCAGGTGGCGGCGGGGGGTCACGTCGGCCTTGGCGAAGTGGCCCTTGAGGGGCTTGTTCACCTTGCGCGGGTCGATCTCGCCGAAGGCGATCTGGACCGACTCGTAGCCGTCGATGTCGTTCGTACGGACCTGGGTAACGACGCAGGGCCCGGCCTTGACAACGGTCACCGGGACGACACGGTTGTTCTCGTCCCAGACCTGGGTCATGCCGAGCTTCTCGCCCAGGACGCCCTTGATCTGCTTTGCCATCTTCTCGACGCCTCTCAGAGCTTGATCTCGATGTCAACGCCGGCCGGAAGGTCCAGGCGCATCAGCGAGTCAACGGTCTTGGGGGTCGGGTCGAGGATGTCGATCAGGCGCTTGTGCGTGCGCATCTCGAAGTGCTCGCGCGAGTCCTTGTACTTGTGCGGCGACTTGATGACGCAGTACACGTTCTTCTCAGTGGGCAGCGGCACCGGGCCCGCGACCGACGCACCAGTGCGCGTCACCGTCTCGACGATCTTCTTCGCCGAGGAATCGATGACCTCGTGGTCGTAGGCCTTGAGCCGGATGCGGATCTTCTGTCCCGCCATGGCTACTCCGTAGTCCTGTCTGTATGTGGAAACGCTCTGGCCCCCGGTTGGCTGCGGGACGGATCCCGCGGCCTCTCCTCCGACCCACGCGGTCGGGTGTGTCGCACTCCCTCTACAGAAAATTCCCATACGGAAATTCCCTCTCCAAGGGGGTGCGGTCCCTGGACCGCGGTTCGGGGGAGAAACACCCACCGAGTGCCTGGTGTGCACCGTGCTGACACTTCCCAGAAGATTCCCGTACGTCCGCCCCCATTGCTGCCCCGAGGGGCAGATTAAGGACGACGAGTACTGTGGGACTCGCTTCCGGTCCTCCCGGCGGGAGGCGCGCAGCATCGGCACTCAACCGAGCAACTTGAGTAGTCTGCCATACGAGGCACGTATGGCGCCAATCGGGCCGAAGACAATACCCCGCCACGCTGCGTGGTCAAGCCGGGCCACGCGCGCCCGGCACGCGGCCCGGCGTGATCCTCGGGCGGTCAGGTCCGGGGCACCCCCGGCGCTCGCCCCGCTCCCGGCGTACGCGCTCGGGCGGGGCCCGCCCCCACGACGCGCGAGAGGCCCCGCACCCTGCGGTGCGGAGCCTCTCCCATGTGCGAAGACGGTCTCAGGCCACTAGCTGAAATAGCCCGTGATGTCCGCGACGAGATCCACGTCGCCCGAGTTGTTGAAGAAGCTGACCTTCCCGTCCACGACCGGGACGATCACCAGGTTCGGGATCGTCAGGCCTCGGGTGAAGTTCAGGTTCGAGG